>CAZKIZ010000028.1:0-12152 GCA_964552935.1 uncultured Rhodohalobacter sp.
TAACCGCTCACCTGCCAAAACACAAGCTGCCCTGTTTGAGGTGATGGAGGAGAGGCAGATTACCGTAGACGGTGCTACCTACAGTTTCGCTTCTCCTTTTATGGTGATGGCCACGCAGAACCCCATCGAACATGAGGGGACCTATCGTCTGCCGGAAGCCCAGCTCGACCGGTTTTTGTTCAAAATAGATGTTCCGTATCCCAGCCTCGACGAGGAGATTCAGATTCTGAATGGAAGCTATGAACGTAAGAACCGGGTTGAATTCTCCTCCCTTGAAAAAGTGGTAACCGCCGCTGAGATCGACAGGCAAAAGCAGGTGATTCGAAGCGTGCACGTAGAAAAGAAACTGATGCAGTATATCGCGCAAATTATTCAGAACACACGCAACAGCAGCCAGCTATCGATAGGAGCATCACCCAGGGCTGCAGTTTTCCTGATGCAGGCCGCGCAGGCGTGGGCCGCGATGAACGGCCGCGATTTTGTAACTCCTGATGACGTAAAGGCGATCATCAAACCGGTTCTCCGTCATCTCATAACGCTCACTCCTGAGAAGGAGATGGAGGGCGGAAACACCGACAAGGTGATCGGCACAATCGTTGACAAAGTTGAAGTACCCAGATAGAAAAGATGATCCGGATCTGTACAAACCGCACGTATCGCAAGCATAACTATGTGGATTAAAAGTCTGTTTCTGACCACCCGTTTTTTCCTGGCGCTATCAGCGATCGTTTTGCTGTACGTCCTGGAATATCTGTTATCGATAAATGTGGAACTGGCAACAGTTGTCCTGATTATTTTTGGGGTGCTGATTGCGGCAGATATAGGGCTGCTCTATCGAAACAGTGAGGGGATTGAAGCTGACCGGTCTGTGCCGGACCGGCTGTCGAATGGAGACGATAATCGGATTGGGTTTACAGTGACCAATCGATATCTGTTTCCCGTATCGGCGGAGGTCATTGATGAGCTTCCGGAGCAGTTCCAGGTGCGCGATTTTGGAATTGAACTGAACCTGAAGCCGGGCGAAAAGCAGTCGCAAAGCTACCAGCTGCGGCCAACTGAAAGGGGTGAGTACCATTTTGGAAGATTGCTGATCTACGCTAAAACACCTCTGGGGCTCATTAAAAAAAGGTACGCTTTTGGTGATGAGCAGATGGTTCCGGTCTACCCCTCATTTGTACAGATGCGTAAATTTGAGCTGATCGCATTTTCAAATCGCAGGGCAGAGGCGGGAATTAAACGGATCAGGCGGCTGGGTCATACTATGGAATTCGACAGGATTAAAGAGTATGTCCACGGCGACGACGTCCGTGCCATCAACTGGAAGGCATCAGCCCGAGCCGATACTTTGATGGTGAATACGTATGAAGATGAGCGCTCGCAGCAGGTGATCAACATAATAGATACCGGAAGAGTGATGAAAATGCCGTTCAGCGGCATGCATCTGCTGGATTACGCGATCAATACCAGTCTTGTAATTTCAAATATTGTGCTTCTTAAAGAAGACAAAGCCGGTCTCATTACGTTTTCGAATGAGGGTTCTTCAGTTGTCAGGCCTCAGAAGAAACGAACCCACATCAGGCGAATACAGGAACAGCTCTATAACGTAAAGACAAACTTCCTTGAATCGGATTTCAGGCGGATGATGGTTACTGTGAAAAAAAATATAAACCGCCGCAGCCTGGTTTTGCTCTACACGAACTTCGAAAGCATGTCATCAATGGAGCGGCAGCTGCCGGTTTTAAGGCGCATTGCCAAAGACCATCTGCTCGTGGTCATCTTTTTTGAAAACAGCGAACTGCAGGAGCTGCTGCAGAGTGATCCGGAGACAGTAGAAGAGATCTACACCAAAACCGTCGCTGAAAAGTTTATGTTTGAGAAACGGCAGATTGTTAAAACGCTCAACAGGTACGGAATACAAACGATTCTCACACCTCCGGAAGATCTTTCAGTAAACACGATCAATAAGTACCTGGAGCTGAAGGCGAGGGGTATGCTTTAATCTCAGGAAAAGTGATTCGATTTCCTATTGCCCCTGACACTTCTCAATAACCACAAAAGCAACCTGAAAGTATCTTGCCGAACGTATTTGATCAGAAGAGCCGTTCTGTATGTGTATTACGTTTGTTACATATAGCGTTCTGTGATAAAATCGATAGGATTTCGTTATGAGTAAATGGCACAGGAATTTGCGATATTGTATCAAACAATAAAGAAAAAACATAACATTATGAGCAATACAGTAGAATTTACAGACGATAATTTCTCAGACGAAGTTGAAAGCAGCAGCACACCTGTTCTGGTCGATTTTTGGGCCGAATGGTGTGGACCGTGCCGTATGGTAGGGCCTGTTGTGGATGAGATTGCCGGCGAGTACGAAGGCAAAGCGAAAGTTGGAAAAGTAAACGTAGACAATAATCCCGAAACTTCTGTGAAGTACGGAATTCGCAGCATCCCTGCACTCCTTATTTTCAAAGACGGAGAAGTTGTTGATCAGATCGTTGGAGCTGTTCCCAAAGCACAAATTAAAAAGCAGTTAGACGCACAGATTGCATAAATTTGCGCTGAAATAATACGATGTTGAAAAAGGCCGCAAAAATGCGGTCTTTTTTATTGAAAAAGGATTTTAAAGACTGCAGCACCACTACACAGGCAGAGTAACACTTTGCATGTACCAAAATCGTTATTTCATCGTAGTTAGTGATGTGAGCTGAGTTGTAGATGCCTAAATGCAATCATAAGGTCAACATAGTTTTACAACTGCAGGCATAGTCAGCAAGAACTTTCTTTTTAACTTGGCCGTTAGAATATAGCATCATCAGAACCATAATCAATCGACCGTTTTTGAAAAAGGTAATTACGTTTCTTGTTATAGCAATTGTGTTTGGACTGCTGGCCTATCCGAAGGTGAAACCGCTGTTTAGTTCTCCGTCAGATGAAAATTCTGGTCAACAAAATAGCGAGCGTAACCTCAGCGTGGAAGCTGTACAGGTGGAGTACGAATCCATTCAGGACAGGATTTTCACGAGTGGTACAGTCATCGCTGATGAAGAGGTTGAGTTAAGCGCGGAAGCGGCCGGAATAGTCACCAGCATCTATTTCAGGGAAGGATCTGAGGTTGAGCGGGGTGATCTGCTTCTTAAAATTAACGACAGTGAGCTTCAGGCAGAAAAACAGCGGGCATCATTCAGACTCAATTTAGCTGAACAGCGGGAAGAGCGTCAAAAAAGACTTCTTGAGCGGGGTGGAATCAGCCAGGATGACTACGATGCAACTTTGAATGAGCTTAACATTATACGAGCAGAGCTCGACCTGATCAACGCACGTATCGCTCAAACTGAAATCCGCGCACCGTTTTCAGGGTCTATTGGCCTTAAGTATGTGAGTGAAGGAAGCTACATCAGTCCCAATTCACGAATTGCATCTCTGCAATCTATCGACCCGGTGAAAATCGATTTTTCGATCCCCGAGCGCTACATTGCTCGTGTATCAACAGGTGACCAGATCGATTTTACGGTACAAGGAGTAGACAGTACGTTTAGCGGAAATGTGTTTGCAATAGAGCCCCGCATCAGCAGGGAAACCAGGACAATTCAGCTTCGCGCGCAGAGTGAAAACAGAGACAGAGTACTGTTTCCGGGCGCATTTGCGAGTATTACACTTATTCTGGACACGATCGACGATGCCCTTATGGTGCCAACAATCTCATTGATTCCTGAACTTAACTCACAAAAGCTTTTCCTGGTGCGAAATGGAGAAGTGGAGGAAGTTCGGGTTCAAACCGGGATAAGAACCAGCGAAAAAGTTCAGATAACACAGGGAATAGCACCCGGTGATACGGTGCTTACAACCGGACTTTTACAGGCAAACCCCGGAACAAAAGTAACGATCAGCCAACTTGAATCGGGTGCCGACTATGAGTAGAATTTCCTCTTTAAGTATTCGCAGGCCGGTACTGGCATCGGTGATGTCGATAGTAATCGTTCTGTTTGGTGTCATCTCATTTTTCTATCTGGGAGTGAGGGAGTATCCCTCTGTAGATCCTCCAATTGTAACGGTTTCAACAAGTTACGTAGGTGCGAACGCCGATGTCATTGAATCGCAAATTACAGAACCGCTTGAAGAATCCGTAAATGGAGTGGCCGGCATCCGAACGCTTACCTCGGTGAGCCGTGAGGGCCAAAGCACAATAACGGTGGAGTTTGATCTTGAAATTGAGCTTGAAACGGCAGCCAACGACGTGCGGGACAGGGTGTCAAGAGCGCAGCGGAACCTGCCGGCTGATGCCGAACCGCCAACGGTCACTAAAGCCGATGCTGATTCATCCCCCATCGTGTTTTTAAATATCAGAAGCGACCGGCGCGATCTTCTTGATCTCACCGCGATTGCCGAAAATACATTCAAAGAGCAGCTTCAGACCATTCCCGGCGTGAGTGAAATTCGGGTGTGGGGATCAAAACAGTACTCGATGAGAATGTGGATGGATCCCATTCGCCTTGCCGCCTATCAGCTTACGCCTTTAGACGTGCGCAATGCTCTTGACCGCGAAAACGTAGAGCTGCCTTCAGGCCGTATCGAGGGAATGTCTACTGAGCTGAGCGTGAGAACGATGGGAAGGCTCACTACAGCCGAAGAGTTTAATAATCTGATCATTAGTGAGCAGAACGGTCAGAAGATTCGCTTTCGTGATATTGGATATGCTGAACTGGGAGCACAAAATGAGCGCACAGTTTTAAAACGAAATGGCGTACCGATGGTTGGGGTGGTGGCAATTCCGCAGCCGGGATCAAACCAGTTATCTATTGCAGAAGAATTTTTTAACCGCGTAGAGCGAATCAAGGCTGATCTGCCCGAAGATGTTGGCGTAGCAGTTGGATTTGATACCACTGAATATATACAGCAGTCTATCAGTGAAGTGCAGCAGACGGTGTTTATCGCTTTAGGGCTTGTGGTACTTGTTATCTTTCTGTTTTTAAGAGACGCCCGCTCCACTCTCATACCTGTAATTGTGATTCCTATTGCGCTAATCGGGGCGTTTTTTGTGATGTATGTTGCCGGTTTTTCCATCAATGTTCTCACGATGCTGGCAATTGTACTGGCCATTGGACTGGTGGTGGATGATGCCATTGTGGTTCTGGAAAATATTTACGCGAAGATGGAGAAAGGACTTCCCACTATTGAGGCGGGAATTCTTGGGTCGAAAGAGATCTTTTTTGCCGTTGTGGCTACATCGCTCGCGCTGGTTTCTGTATTTCTTCCCATCATGTTTTTGGGTGGTCAAACGGGTCGCCTGTTCAGAGAGTTTGGTGTTGTGATAGCAGGGGCTGTTCTGATTTCGTCGTTCGTAGCGCTGACCCTCACCCCGATGCTGGCCACTAAAATCCTGACAAAAGGGGCTGAAAAGAACAAATTTTATAAAATGACCGAGCCATTTTTCGAATGGCTCAACAATCTGTATCGCACGTCACTCGAGTCGTTTATGAAGGTGCGCTGGATGGCTTTTGTAATCATCGGAATTTCCGCCGGGTTTATCGCACTTCTCTACGCCAACATACCGGAAGAGCTTGCTCCGCGGGAGGATCGGGGGCAGATCAGGATGTTTGCTACAGCACCGGAGGGTGCGTCGTTTGAGTATATGGATGCGTATGTGGACAAAATGATTGCTACCGTTCAGGAGAATGTACCTGAGGTGGTGGCGATGAACACCGTTACATCGCCCGGTTTTGGTGCAGCAGGCTCTATCAACTCTGCTTTTTCATTTTTGAACATTGGAGACGCTGAAAATCGGGACCGCAGTCAGCAACAAATAGCTGACCAGCTCTCTGGTTTGATGAGCCAGTTGACCGGTGCACAAACGTTTGTTTCTCAGCCGCAGTCGATCGGTAACCGCAGGGGAGGCCTGCCGGTACAGTATGTGCTTCAGGCCCAGACACTCCAGCAGCTTGAAGAGGTTATTCCCGAATTTTTACGGGAGGCGAACAATGATGACACCTTCATATTTGCTGAAGTGGATCTCAAATTTAATCAGCCCGAACTGCGGGTGCAGATTGAGCGCGACAGGGCCCGTTCACTTGGTGTATCGGTGCGTGATATCGCTGAAACGCTGCAGCTCTCACTGTCAGGAACCCGGTTTGCCTACTTCATCATGGACAGCAAACAGTACTGGGTCATTGGTCAGATGGAGCGGGAGCGCAGAAATGAACCGGTTGATCTGCGTACAATCTTTGTCAGAAATCAGAATAATGAGCTGATTCAGCTCGACAACCTCGTTACGATCACGGACGAAAGCTCACCGCCGCAACTCTATCGGTTCAACCGGTTTAATTCAGCTACGGTATCGGCACAGCTCGCGGAAGGAAAAACGATCGGTGACGGAATAGAAGCTATGGATGCAATTGCTGCACGGGTGCTGCCTCAGTCCATTGTTACCGATTTAGCCGGACCTTCACGCGATTTTGCCGAAAGTGCGGCCAGCCTGATGTTCATATTTATACTCGCGCTCGTGCTGATCTACCTTGTTCTGGCGGCGCAGTTCGAAAGTTTTATTGATCCGCTGATTATACTCTTTACCGTACCGCTTGCGCTGTTTGGCACCCTTCTGTCGATATGGTATTTCGATCAAACGCTGAATATTTTTAGTCAGATCGGTGCTATTATGCTGATCGGTCTTATCGCCAAAAACGGAATTTTGATTGTAGAGTTTGCCAATCAGCGCCAGGAGCAGGGGCTCAATATTATGGAGTCCATCATGGATGCCGCCGCTGTTCGTTTTCGGCCTATTCTTATGACTTCGATCTCCACCATTCTCGGAATTTTACCAATCGCCCTGGCACTGGGGGCCGGTTCTGAAAGTCGTTCATCGATGGGTATAGCGGTAATTGGAGGCCTGCTGATCGGCAGTATATTTACACTGTATGTAATTCCGGCAATGTATTCTTATATGTCAACGGACAAGAGCGATACAAAAGCGATTGAAAAACGTGCCAGTGAAGCGGAAAAAATTCAAACTGCAACTGTATAATATCTTGATTAGACTATCACTGCTTTCATCTATCCTCGTCCTGCTTACTTTTGGAACTGCACAAGGCCAGAACCATCTAACTCTTGAAGAGGCCGTTGGTATTGGACTTGAACAGAATTACAATATCCAGATATTCGAAAATCGGTTTGAAATTGCTGCCAACAACCGGTCGTTAGGAAACGCGGGCTTTCTTCCCTCCTTGGAACTTACCGGCTCGAGATCGGAAAGTGTTGAAGACAGCGAGTTTGAAGCGGGCGGCGAGAGGCAGACAAATACAGGAGCCAGAAGTACGAATACGAATGCATCTCTGAATCTTAACTGGACTGTTTTTGACGGCCTGAGAATGTTTCGAACTTACGACCTGCTTGGAGTTTTAGAGGATATCGGTGATAAAGAACTTCGTTTCGAAATGGAGCAGCTCATCAGCATGATCACGCTCTCCTATTACGATATTGTGCGCATCAAAAATCAACTGAGCGTGCTGGAGAATACCGTTGATGTATCTCTTGAACGGATTGAAATAGAGGAGACCAAACTCGATCTTGGCTCCGGTTCTGAAGTAGAGCTTCTCCAGGCAAGATCTGATCTGAATGCAGACAGGGCCCTGCTGTTGAGAGAACGAAACATTCTGAATGAAGCTAAAATTGCTCTGAATGAACTTCTTTCCCGAGATCCGATGATTGAATTTACCGTGGCAGATCAAATACCGGTTCGAAGAGACCTGGACGAAGAGATCCTTTTTGAACGGCTTATCAGCGAGAATTCTGAACTTGAAATTGCAAGAATGCAACAGAGCGCAGCTGATCTTGAGGTGCAGCAGATTCGTGGTGAGCGCTATCCGGAACTCTCTATTTCCTCCGGGTATAACTACAGCCGCAGTGAAGCGGGCGGTGGATTTATTCGATTCAATGAGGCCACAGGATTCACCGTTGGTGTAACGGCACGGGTAAATATCTTTGACGGTTTTAATACCAACCGTCGCGTGCAAAATGCACAGATCAATCAGAAAAGCAGTCGTCTGCAGCTGCAGGAGAGCAGGCTTCGGTTAGAATCGCAGTACCGCGCAATATTCAGAACCTATCTGAACAGTCTTGAACTTGTGGATCTTGAACAGGATAATCTATCAAATGCAGAAGAGACTCTTGATATAGCTCTTGAGCGGTTTAGGCTTGGTACGATCAGCTCGCTCGAGTTCAGAGAGGCGCAGCGAACATTTCTGGCCGCTGAAAACCGTTTGATTGATACACGGTATGAAGCAAAAATAGCGGAGACAGAGCTGCTCCGACTCAGCGGTGAAATTTCTGTCTCAGATTGGTGATAGTCTGCGGTCGGACATCAGTCTACTCACTGTTCAGATCAATACGAAAATGGACATGAGTTCCGCGTTTTTTATACTCAACGTGATCTGCAAATTCCCGGATTAAAAAAACACCTCTGCCGCTGGTGTCGAGAAGATTCTCCTCCTTCAGCGGATCTTTCTTTTCATCAGGATCAAATCCCTCTCCCTCATCAATTACGTCAGCCGTTATCGCTTTGTCTGTAACGGTAACGGTGACATCTACTTTTTTTAACTCGTCTTCCTCATTACCGTGAACAACGGCATTCGTTACTGCTTCGCTGAGTACGAGCTTAAACGTTTCCGCTTTATCTTCGTCCAGACTGCACTCATCGCGAATTTCATCAACAAAATCGGGGATTTTTTCTGCATCTGAGTATGTAGATTGAAGCAATAGAGAAAACGTGCGATCCATAATATTCAGTTTCTGGAATCTGTTTATCGGCTGGGAATGTCACAGCGGAAAATAAATCATATACTACGAAAAATTAACGGAAATTCTTCAATTAGCTAAACATCTGAATTTACGCGTAGATTCCCCGAAGTTTGAGCGTCTCTGCAACCCGGTCAATTGCATATACATAAGCGGCTTGACGCATGGTAATATCGTGTTTTTCACAAACTTTGTAGAGATTATCGAACGCGCTTCTCATCATGCGGTTGAGGCGGCGATTCACACGCTCTTCAGTCCAAAAATAACCCTGCCTGTCCTGCACCCACTCAAAGTAAGATACAGTGACACCGCCGGCATTGGCCAGGATATCAGGAATAACCATCACGCCATTTTCTTCCAAAATAGAGTCGGCATTTGCCGTTACCGGGCCATTGGCTCCTTCAGACACAATTTTAGCCTTGATTTTGTGTGCGTTATGTCTGCTAATTTGGTCCTCTTTAGCCGCAGGAATCAGAACATCGCACTCCAGTTCGAGCAGATCCTCGTTCGATATAGTATCCGCCTTGGAATACCCTTCAAGCGATCGGTTATTGGAGTTCATGTAGCTGATGGCATCCGGAATATCGATTCCGTCCGCGTTGTAATATCCGCCTGATATGTCGCTGATCGCTATTATCTTTGCTCCCTGCTCATACATCAGTTCTGCGGATACCGAGCCCACGTTTCCAAAACCCTGGACAACGATTGTGGTTTTATTTGGCATCAATCCCATCTTACTGAGCGCTGCAAGCGTAACGGTAACCACTCCGCGTCCGGTAGCCTCTTTTCGTCCCTGAGATCCGCCCAGAATAATAGGCTTGCCAGTTACAACCGCAGTTTCGGTCTTCAGCGAGTTCATGCTGTAGGTGTCCATAATCCAGGCCATTACCTGCTCGTCGGTGTTCATGTCGGGAGCCGGTATATCGCGGTCGGGCCCGAAAACCTCGAGAAGGTTTGCCGTGTAGCGCCGGGTAAGTCGTTCAAGCTCATTCTTAGAGAGCTCTTTGGGATTGCATCGAATACCCCCTTTGGCGCCTCCAAATGGAACATTTACTACAGCGCATTTCCAGGTCATCCAAGCAGCAAGCGCCTTTACTTCTTCCAGGTTTACGTCGGGTGCAAAACGGATACCGCCTTTAGATGGGCCGAGCACGTTATCATGTATAACGCGATATCCTTCAAACACTTTGATCTTACCATCGTCCATCACAACAGGAATTGAGACAATCACCTGTTTAACGGGACTCGCCAGGTATTGAAACATACCGTCATCAAGCTGCAGAATTTCCGCTGCAAAACGAAAGCGCTCCATCATAGATGCAAAGGGTGATTCTTTATCGAGTTTTGGACCGGGTTCCTTGTAAAAAGAGGAGAGACTTGCGGGGATATTTGCCATAGTAATTACAGGCTTGGTAGCGCTTTTTTGTTCTTTAGAAATTGTTTTTTTGGGTAATAGCAGATGGAAAATACAGACCTTTTAATCAATAGGGAAACTGAATTTTCGAAAACTTTTTGGCACATGTTCATCGTATTATCGGCTCTCCTGTAAAATCCTGAATAGCTGTTTCAAAAGCGGGTAATATTGTCTTAATATTGATTCCTTATATTAGCAGGTTTATTCAGCGCAATTAACAGCAGGCATGGGAAAGAAGAAGAAAGGAAAAAAGAAAAAATCGAAACGCCTGAAATCCTACTTACAGAGTCTTCTGCCCATCGGGCTCATTGAGACGGTTCACGAAGAGCGCAGATTTCTCATACTCATGGGCATTCTGTTTCTGGTTGCCGGAATCTTCTATGAAACTCCTCATATTGCGATGTGGGTCGGTTTTTTCTTTGCCGCCTACTCTGCTATTGCCAATGACAGCATACAGACCATCGGAACGTTTCTCGCCTCAAATGCCAATACCCGGTGGTGGATTCTCTGGCTTTGGATTGGAGGAATTTTTGTTCTGACAGTGACCTACAGCTGGGTTACCTACAGTGGTGACGTGACGTATGAAAGGCTGACCTCCCGCGGTTTCGAAGAGGCTCCGCAATCATTCCAGTTTCTTCAGGTAGCAGCACCGCTCTTTTTGCTGATCCTGACGCGGCTGCGCATGCCTGTCTCCACAACGTTCTTGCTTCTCAGTGCTTTTGCGGCTACTCCGGAGGGCATCACTGACGTTCTGTACAAAAGTTTGTCCGGTTATTTTATAGCGTTTGCAGTTGCAATGGTCGTCTGGCTCGGTATGAATAAAGCATTAGGAAAACTATTTACCGGTAAGCCCGGAGCATTCTGGAGACCGCTGCAGTGGATCGTTAGCGGCCTTTTGTGGGCGGTATGGCTGATGCAGGATGCTGCAAACATTGCGGTATATCTGCCCAGAAGTTTAGAGGTATCGGCATTTTTGCTCTTTACAGGATTTATCTTTTTTGGTTTAGGTATTCTATTCTACCTGAGAGGCGACAAAATACAGCGGATTGTAACTGAAAAATCGTACATGACGGATGTGAGGTCGGCCACGGTTATTGACGGGGTATACGCATTGGTCCTCTACTATTTTATAACCATAAGTGTAATCCCGCTGAGCACAACATGGGTGTTTATCGGTCTGCTTGCAGGCCGCGAAATTGCAATGAGTATTACCGATTCAAAAGGGAAGGGGCGGCCAATCCGGCAGTCATTCAGTCTTATATTTAAAGATGCAAGCTACGCCTTGATTGGGCTGATCATTTCCATCGTCATAGCGATCGCAATCAACCCATTGATATGGGACGAACTTGTAAATTATTTTTTTGGTTGATATTGTTGAAAAAATAATCCATAATTAGAGCTGTTTAAACTGCGTTTAAGGTTTAGATGCAACGTTTCAAAATATCAATCGATGGACAGCGGAGTTTTAGTATTAAATCAGGACTACCAGCCACTGAGTATCTGCTCTGTACAGCGATCTGTAAAATTGCTGTTTTTAGAAAAAGCCGAGCTTCTGCATGATGACCCGGTACGGAGAATTCGTACCGTGGATGATCATTTTTCATACCCTTCAGTGATCCGGCTTCGGCGATATATCAACTTGCCATATAAGCGCATTGTGCTGTCAAGGCGGAACATCATGAAACGGGATAATAATACCTGCCAATACTGCGGCAGCCGGTCCGATCTTACTCTCGATCACGTTATGCCCCGAAGCCGCGAAGGCGGGGATACCTGGGAAAACCTGGTAACCGCATGCAATAACTGCAACGTCAGGAAAGGAAACAGAACTCCCGCCGAAGCAAACATGCCTCTCAAGATTCAGCCGTATCGTCCAATCCACATTACATTTTTCCAGAATCTGCTGAGTACTGTTCAGGACGACTGGAAGCCGTATCTCTATATGTGATAC
>CAZKIZ010000028.1:12252-16250 GCA_964552935.1 uncultured Rhodohalobacter sp.
CGCAGAGTATTGCTGAGTTTAACGAGAAGAGTATTAAAGGCCGGCTTTTCAGGAAAGGTATATTCTCATATGATTGTGGGATTTGATGCGTTAAAGCTCTTCACACGTTTTACACAGAAAATCCGTATTTTTGGTGGCTAATCAGTAAATAATGTATTTGTGTTATGAGTTCTAAAGGACGTGTTCTTGTGGCAATGAGTGGTGGCGTGGATTCATCCGTAGCCGCTGTTATGCTGCATGAACAAGGATATGACGTTATCGGTATTACCATGAAAACCTGGGATTACCACCGAAGTGGTGGCAATAACGGGAAAGAAACGGGTTGCTGCACCGTGGAGTCGATGAACGATGCGCGGCACATTGCCGTCAAATACGGATTTAAACACTTCATCGTAGATATCCGTGATGAGTTCGGCGACTGGGTGATCGACCGGTTTGTAGAGGAATATACCAGCGGCCGAACCCCGAATCCGTGTGTTCTTTGCAACACTCACATTAAATGGGCGGCCTTGCTGCGCCGTGCCGATAATCTGGGGTGCGACTACATTGCCACCGGCCATTACGCAAATGTGCGCGAGGAAGATGGGCGTTATATTATTTCAAAAGGGAAAGATCACGATAAAGACCAGTCGTACGCGCTTTGGGGCGTACAGCAAAAGCATCTCGAAAGAACCATTTTCCCCCTGGGAAAATACAGGAAAACCGAAATACGTAAAATCGCCGAGGATTACGGGCTGCTGAATGTGGCCAACAAGCCTGACTCTTACGAGATCTGCTTTATCCCCGACAACAACTACCACAGGTTTTTGAATGATCGTGTTGAAGGCCTCGAAGAGAAAGTGGCCGGCGGCAATTTTGTGGATAAATTCGGCAAGATTGTGGGCAAGCATAAAGGCTTTCCGTACTACACCATCGGCCAGCGCAGGGGGCTTGATATCGCGCTCGGTTATCCTGTCTATGTCACCCACATCGACCCGGTGAATAACGTGATTACCGTTGGTGAAAAAGAGGATCTGATCAGCACCACCTGCAAAGCGAAAGAGCTGAACCTTGTGAAGTATGATCGCATTCCGGGTGACGAAATGGAGATCGTGGGAAAAATCCGCTATAACGATTCGGGTGCATCGGGAACCATTACCCAGATTTCTGACGAGGAGATAAAAGTCCATTTCCCCGCCGGAAGAGAGGCTATCACTCCGGGGCAGGCGATCGTCTGCTACGAAGGTGATGATGTAGTTGCCGGCGGATGGATTCATAAAGTAAATATTGAAATGGGTGAAAAAGATTCTGTGCCGGCATGAAACAAAAGTACCCTGTTGCAGGTCTAAACGAATGATCCTTAATTCACCCACACTTGCTATGAAACAACTTATCAAAACACTACTTATTTCGCTTTCACTGCTGCTCGTTTTGAGCCTTCCCGTATATTCCCAGTTTGAAGGCGAAATTCAGTTCCAGGGTGAAGATTTCACTGATCCGCAATCGGGACAGCTTGGTTTTACGCTTACATCGGCCATAGATCGAATTTTGATCTCTTCTGATCATAATGTGAACGTAATTACGGGCCTCAATGCAAACGGACTCCTGATCCGAAACGATCTGCAGGATTTTGTTTTTTACACCGACACCGATCAGGCTTTAAAGGTGTCTAAAGATGACCTGGACGGCCTGATGAACATGATTGACAGGTTTGGCGGCAGTGCCGCGAACGGAGAGCCCGAACCGTTCGACTGGGAAAGCGGTGTGGAAGAGACCGGAAACACAAAATCGCACCTGGGATACACGGTTCATGAGTTCAGGCTGCAGGGTGAGAATGCCCGGCAATTTGTATCTATCTGGCTCACAGAGGATATAAAAATGCGCTGGGGGCTTATGGTCGATGTCTGGGACAGAGTTGGTACGAAATTTTCTGAGTCTGAATTGCCAATTGAACTGATTATGAACCCAAACAGCTTTCCGCTTCTAGTTGAAGTATTTGATGGCGGTAACCTGGTATTTAAAATTGAATCTACAAGCGTGAACACAACCGGGTTTGACCGCTCGGCTGTAGAACTTTCAGACGATAAAGCTCTTTTGGGCCTTACAGAGCTGATGATGAATATGTTTCGCCAAAGAAGATAGTTGATGCAAAAAACGGTATTTCTAACTCTGATTTTACTGGTTGCGGGATGTTCAGGCACCCAAAAAACAGCTCCTGAACCGCAGGTTAGCGAAGCCGAGGAACTTGCCAAAGCAGCCGCTTCTGAAGATGAAGCAATCGCGTCTCTGTTGAATCAGTACAGGGACGGATATAACGAGCAAATGGGAGTGAGAGTAGCCGAGGTTGCCTATCCGCTGCAGTTTGGCTCACCGGAAAGTAAAATGGGCAATATGGCCGCCGATGCCATACGATTCAGGGCCGCCCGCGAAGCCCGCAGATTTGTACACCTGTCCGTTATTGGAGAGAGTTCATTCAGGCTTAACTTCAATGAAGGAACACTTACACTGGGGGAAGTGCTTGAGTTCATGCCGTACGAAAATCACCTGGTTCTTTTGAAACTGACCGGAGAGATGGTGCACGAACTCAGCCAGCAGATTGCAGAGCGAGGGGGAGCACCCGTCAGCGGCATGCGGTTTCGCCTGGTGGACGGACAAGCACGGCAGATTCTGGTAAACTCAGAAATTCTGGACCGGCGGGGGGAGTACTGGCTTGCTACAAGTAACTGGGTGGCGGACGGAGGCGACAACTTTACAGCCATTACAAAGCCGCTTGAAAGAATAGATTACGACGTTTCTATCCGGGATCTCTATATTGAATACTTCAGAAATCAGCGGGTGCTGTCACCGGAAACAGACGGGAGGATTCGATAGTGATTGACCGAAAAACATTTCTGAAACAGGCCGCTGCCTACAGTGCCGGCGCACTCGCTTTGTCGCCATTCCTGATGGGATCTTCTTCTATGGGCCCCAGGCTCACCATACTCTATACGAACGACACCCACGCCAGGCTCGATCCTTTCCCGAATAACGCCACGCAGTTTGCCGGCCTGGGCGGAATAGCAAGGCGTGCTAACCTGATCAGGCAGATACGAAAAAAAGAAAAAAATGTGCTTCTGTTCGATGCCGGAGATGTGTTCCAGGGAACGCCCTGGTTTGATGTTTATGGAGGCGAGGTAGATTTGGAGCTGATGAGCGAAATTGAGTATGATGCAATGGCTGTGGGGAATCATGAGTTTGACCACGGACTGCAGGCGTTCGCTGATGCGGCAGACAAAGCCTCTTTCCCCATTCTGGCGGCGAACTACAGCACTACAAATACCCCCTTAAATGACGTTATAAGGCGATTCATCGTTAAAGAAATCGCAGGTGTTAAAGTGGGCATATTTGGGCTGGGAATTGAGCTGCCGGGAGTCGTCGACCCAAAGCTTTATGGAGGCGTCAGATCAAGAGATCCGGAAGTGTGGGCCAAAGGGATGGTTACAAGTCTGCGCCGCCATCATAATTGTGATCTGATAATCTGCCTGAGCCATCTCGGTTACGAGTACACAAACAGTCGTATAGATGATATAACGATTGCCAAAAAGGTTGGAGGCATAGATCTGATTATTGGCGGTCATACCCACACGTTTTTGGATCACCCGTCGCGGATGATCAACCCTGAGGGAACCCGTACATTGATTACACAAATGGGGCACAGCGGAATTCGCCTGGGCAGAATGGATATCGATATCAACACATTTCTTGAAAACCGCCTGAGCGGCATCTCATCCAACTACTACGTGATTGGCGCTACGTAGCTTGGGTCGCCGTACCCCGGGTCGCCTGACCCGGAAGGGATGGAGTGTCATTAAAGTTAGGGATTAAATAAATGACTGTACACTGAATGGATAAAAGCGTTACTCTTAAGAAAACTGGAAAGAGTTCTCGATTTAAATTATAATTGATTATCAAGTAGATTAAAAAAAATCAAAAGTGATCAAGAGTTATGCCATACTATCGAAGAAACCTTCCTCATTTAC
>CAZKIZ010000029.1:0-16231 GCA_964552935.1 uncultured Rhodohalobacter sp.
TGCAAAGTGCTTTAAATGGAACATATTTTGTAGCCAATCCACCGCTGATTTGCGGAACTTGAGCAAATATATAGGAGCATTTTTTCGGGAAAAATCATCCAATGACAGTGGCCGTTCGGCGAATAACCGTGTTCACAAATCTAAAATGAAAGCAATCACAAATTCGCCTCAAGTATCCGGCCGCTTCTCCACAGTTCAGTCTGCTGGTAGATCACGTTGAAGTAATTCTGGCTCCTTTCAGCTATGTAGTGATTGAAGGGGTAGTACTCGTTTGGATTTCGGTTTCGTTCAAAGAAGAAATTTCTTCTCGGGTCGCGCCTGTCGTAGGAGTAAGACCACTGCATTCTGTTGAGGCTTCTGTCTACGTACCATGGCGGGCCAAACAGGATGTAAATCATCCCCATGTCCGTTTTCCATCCCTCTTTAAAATTTGAGAACTGTTTATTGGCCTGTTCCACGCGTTCATAATACAGATTGATGACAGAGCGCGCTCTGCTTTGGCTGCCAACGTTAGAGAGCCAGAACCTGTCTACAGCCTCTTTCAGCGAGTCGGGATCCTGGATCTGCATCATCTCTTCGTGCCTGCGTTCATCCATAAGGTAAATCAACGGTTCCGCCATCTCTCTCGAGGAGGCAACAGAAGGATAGTTTCGGCCTTTGATGGCAAAATCCCGTGCTCTGTAGATCTCATCGCCGGCCTGGTTTACCGTTTCTACCTCAAACCTGTAGTTACCGCGTTCGAGCAGCGCATATTTAAATTCAATGAGCACGCTGCCGGCCTGCTCTAATACCCTTACGTTGCTATCTATTTCATCAGGATTTCGAACGTCTATTCCACGATACTGGATAGATGATGTTGAGTAGTTGTTGTAACTGAGCCTTCGGGCGGCTGTGGTGTCCGAATCGTACCGGATGAGTCTTGCATTTACGGTAAGCGGATCTTCAATATCATTGTTTGTAACCTGGAACTGAAACTTAAGACTGTCAATTCTTGAAGGTACGTCGTACGTGGTAATAGGAGCAAAATTTGGGCCTGCCTGGTTAATTTTACCTGCGAGCCTGATGGATGTTAGATTCGTAATCGGGTTTTCGGGATCGGGTATCAGCGTCTCCGTCTCTCTTACCACAGTTCTGCCGGAGCTGTTATCCGTAACGGAAACTTCGATTTTGTAAGCGCCCGGCCGAACGTCCAGATCTTTGTCGTAGCTGAAAACTTCCTGGTTCATATAGTTGCCTGAATCATCTGAGATCACTTCGATTTGATCTCGTGAAGACTTTGAGAAATCGCCACCGATCTCGTTAGCTCGTATCTCCACCGTCACCTCCGCAAATGTAACATCATCCACTGTGCGGTAAATGAGGCTTCCGTACACGATTTCTGTGCTTACGCTGATGAATGGGTTGTCCGTTTCGCTCAACAGTCCGATAGCCGTCATTCTCACTTCAGGATATCCATCCTGAAACTGAAACATGCTTCCTCTCTCTATATCAGGATTCATCGACCTTGCACAGCCAATAAACATGATCAGAATACCAAGTATGGTCAGATTCCTTAAGGGTAATTTTAATCCAGATGTCATAACTTTAGTTAACAAATAAATAATTACGAATACAAGTGTATTCTGTTGTTATAGTTGTTAAAAACACAATCTTTTGTGTATTGATTCTCGTAAAATGTTATCCGGGATAAAAAGTGCTGTAATTTAATAAGTACTTCTAAGTGTGTATGTACGAATAGTTGTATCGAACAGATGTGCGGATTAAATTTGATCGCCGTCCCGGTTAATAGTTTTTACTTGTTTGCAAAATGTGAGCCAAACCAATGAAGCCGTAATTATGAGCTTTGTAAACCTCAGTTCGACTAAATAAATGCCGTTGAATTGTTCAGTATCAAGCCTCCTCAAATCCCCAAAGGATCGATCCCTGCAGAGCAAGGGACTCACTATTGAACACGCAGCGCAAAAGCATGCTGTTCTGTTAACGCTAAAAAATTACCTCTCATATATAGAATTATAAATTCTCTTATTAACAGGCTATAATTACTTATATTTAAACCAACTTAATAACTATCCAAACCGATAAATTTTATGCTTTCAGGTTCGAGAAGAACAAAGATTGTTTGTACACTTGGCCCCAGTTCTAATTCATTCGAAGATATTGAAAGACTCTACCGGGCGGGAATGAACGTTGTCAGAATCAATTTTTCACACGGTTCTCATGAAGGCCACAAGAAAACGATTGGTTACGTTCGGGAAGTGGCAAAAAAGCATCAATACTCCATACCCGTTCTTATGGATCTCCAGGGTCCGAAGATACGAGTCGGTACAATGGAGGACGGTCAGCAGGAAATTACCGAGGGTGATATTATAGAGATCACCACGAAAGATGTAATCGGAACCTCAAAACTGGTTCCGATTGACTATCCCGAACTGATTGAAGATGCCAGTGAGGGAAATCAAATTTTGATTGATGACGGCCTTCTTGAACTCAGGATCATCAAAAAAGATGAATTTTCACTTAAGGCAAAAGTTGTAGTGGGCGGAACGCTGAAGTCCCGCAAAGGGGTGAATCTTCCGGATGTGAAAATTTCCATGTCATCTCTGACAGAAAAAGATATTGAAGACCTTGAATTTGGATTGAAAGTCGGAGTAGACTTTGTTGCGATGTCATTTGTACGATCGGGAAAGGATGTTCAGGATGTTATTTCAAGAATTCGTGCAGCCGGCAGCAATGCATCGATCATTTCGAAGATCGAGAAGCCGGAAGCAGTGGAAGTGCTCGATGAAATTATTGAGGAGTCCGACGGAATTATGGTGGCGCGGGGAGATCTTGGTATTGAAATTCCGAGCCAGAAAGTACCGATGGTTCAAAAGAAAATTATTGATCGCTGCAGGGCTGCAGGAAAACCGGTTATTACCGCTACACAGATGCTCGACTCCATGATTAATAACCCGAGGGCAACCAGGGCAGAAAGTTCTGATGTGGCAAACGCTGTGATGGATGGAACGGACGCTGTGATGCTTTCAGGAGAAACAGCCGCGGGTAAATATCCTGTTGAAGCGGTTCAGGCGATGGATAAGATCATCCGGTCGGTAGAGGAGAATTCCGAAGAGATGTACTACAGCCTGAAGTACCGTAAACCTGAATGGAAAGAGAAGCAGATTGTTGAGTCGCTGGCCTACTCCTGCGTAACGATCGCCGACAATGTTGAGGCCAAAGCGATCAGCACGCTCACGCACTCGGGGAATACAGCGAGGCGTATTGCTAAATTTCGTCCGAAAGTACCGATTGTTGCATTTACGGAGAGCAGAATTGTAAGACGGCAGCTCAACCTCGTTTGGGGAGTGGAGTCTGTGCAGCTCAACGAACTGTTTGATACCGACAGCAGCGTAAAGCTGATGGAGGATTACCTCGAGCAAAACGGGCTGGTAGAAAAAGGTGACCGGGTCATTATTGCCACCGGAATGCCGCTTGCCAAAAGAGGCCGGACAAATATGGTAAAAGTGAGTACAATTCAGGAAGATTCAGAGCGTTAATCCGATAGTGAAAAAAGGGTTACAAATAGCACTCATCGCCATCATCATTTCCGGCTGCGGCACTCCGCTCGAGCAGCCATGGAAAAACTTTAACGCCTATTTCAATACCTACTACAACGCGAAGCAGTATTTTGGAGATGGCCTGGAACAGAATGAACGGCAAACCCCTGATGTAAACCCGCAGCAGCCAATCCAGGTATTTCTGCCCCCTACAAATGCCGGCATGCAGGATTTTCAGAACGCCATAGAGACGGGGGCATCTATTCTCAGAGATCACTCCGAATCGAAGTACGTTGAGCCTTCAATAGCCATTATTGGGAAGTCCTATTTTTACAGGTCTGAATTCTTTGCAGCACTCGAAAAATTCCAGGAACTGCAAACCATTACATCTGGAAAAACTGAACAGGAAGCTGTATTCTGGCAGTCAAGAGTGTATAACCAGATGGGGAGCTATGCGGAAGGGCTCAGGTTTTTGCAGAGTGAAATTGAGCTGATAGACGATTGGGATCCTGAAATACTGGCAAAAGTTCGAATTATGCTTGCCCAAATGAATGTAGCAGAGGAGAACTGGTCAGCGGCGAGTGAACTGCTGGCTATGAGCATTGCTGATTTGAACGACAGGGATATCGAATCGAGAGCCCACTTTCTGCACGGTCAGGTTCTGGAGCAGCTGGGTAACTTCGAGGATGCTCGCCTTGCGTACAGCAGCGTTCACCGATCGGTTTCATCCTACGATTTGCTGTTTAACGCCAACCGAAAAGAGGCAGAAGTAGCGCGACGTACCGGAGAGTACGATCAGGCATTTAATCTCTACAGAAGCATGGAGAGGAGTGATAAAAACACCGAACTACGCACAGAGCTTCAGTATGAGGTTGCCAGAACGGTTCAATTGAGAGGTGAACCGAACCGGGCGCTGGAGCTTTATGAGCAGGTTCTCAGAAATCCGATTCAATCTCCGCGGCCGCTGACAAAAGCCAAAATTTTTTACGGAATGGCCGAAGTGTATCGTTTCGATATCGGGAATTTTGAAATGGCTGCAGCCTATTACGATTCAGCTTCCCAGGAACGAGTGGATCAAAATCGGCTCCCTGAAGGATTTGATGCGCGTGCGCTGGCAGCTTCTTTTGGCGAGTATGCACGGGTTACGAATGAGATTGCCCATATGGACAGCCTGCTCTACCTGGGACAGCTTGAGCCGGCAGCGTTCGACTCTGTAATTGCAGAAATCCAGCGGCAGCGGCAAGAGGAGATCCAGGAAGAGATGCAGAGACGTCAGCGCCAGCAAGACCAGGCTATAAATGTTGAGCAGATGACCGAAGAATCTGCTGCTGAAGCGGCTGAAGCAGCGGAGCATGGATTCCTGAATATTCGAAATCAAATGATGCTTGCGGATGCCAGCATTCAGTTCCAGGCTATATGGGGAGATCGCCCGCTGGCCGACAACTGGCGGCGCCGCGCCTCAATTCGAACTGCGGGGTCTTCTGAAGGGCTCAGTCAATTAACTATCGAAGATGGAGAGGTCGTGCCTGCTGAAGATACGGTTATTGAAAGGCAGCCTGGCGTACAGGTAAGTATAGATCTCAGCGAAATCCCATTTTCCAAGCAGCAGCAGGATAGTCTAAGAGCACGAATCGAGAACCGGTACTACTCGCTTGGGAACGTCTTCTTCCTCTCCCTTAACATGCCGGACAGCGCAAAAGTCTATTACGAGCGAATTGCCGAAAATGACTTCAGCCCTGATCTTATTCCAAGGTCTCTATACACGCTATCAGAAATTGAGATGGCAAACAGCAACAGGGAGCGGGCACTCTACTGGGGTAGGCGCCTTATTGAGGAGTATCCTCGCACAGAATTTGCGCGCAGAACGGCATCAAGGCTTGATCTGTCCAATGATCTCGAATATATCGAAGATGAGAGATTTGTGGAAGATATTTACCAGGACCTGGAGCGCAACAGAGGGAGCAATCCTGCTGAAAATGCCCGTCAGCTTAGAGAGCTTGCTGCTACCGGTGCCCTTGAAAGTCAGCGTCCGCTGCTGCTGTATGAGGCTGCAAAAGAGTATATGAGGGCCGCACGGCTGGATGAACCGGATTCACTGCAAAGTGTTCAAAACTGGTATACATCGCAACAGCAGTGGGATCAGCAGCAGAAAGACTTTTCCAGCCTCAGGGATTCAGCACAAGTGATGGTTCAGGACACGACACTGGCGGAAGCTGATTTGAGCTACTGGAAGCAGATTGCGGATTCAACGATAGCTGAACCCGATTTCCACGCGATCTTTCCATTTGAAGGGGCGTACTGGGATAGCACAAGAGTGGTTCTTGAAACCATAGAATCGAGATATGCATCAAGTTCTGTAATGCCGAGAGTGCAAGTGCTCAGACGGAGCCTGCAGCGGCCCGATCCCCCCGTAGCTGCACAACCGGACAGTTTAAGTGATGAAGGCCCTGAGCCGGTTGATTTGGCATCCGGTGAGGTGATGGAATGCAGTGAAGCGTACCCGGACCTCGAAATTGCCGGGGGCATTGATCAGTTTACCGATAGTATATCCTACCCAAACTGGGCTTCCAGAACATCCATGCAGGGTGAACTGACCTATCGCCTGGTTATATCTCCGAATGGAGAAATTCAGGAATTTGAGCAGGTAAGCAGAATGGACCGGACCGGAATTCCGCAGGCCTTTGAAACAGCCATTGAGTCAACTCTTCGGTTTTTACCGCACGACAGCGATTCCCCGATAGAGTGCAACTATACGTTTCAGTATCAGACCCGGCGGAATTGAATTAAGACTTGATTTGATACACGTGCTCCAGTCCGTTCTCTTCAAGATACTGAACGATGCCTGAATTAATTTTTTTTGCAATTGCCGGTCCCTCGTAAACCATGCCGGTGTAAATTTGAATCAGGTCGGCGCCCGCTTTTAACTTCTCAATTGCGTCCTGAGCTGTAAAAACGCCCCCGACACCAATAACTGTTTTCTCTCCTTTTGTGAACTCCGATATCTGCTCAATAATCCGGGTGCTCTGGTGCTGAATGGATTTTCCGCTTAAACCTCCTCTGCCAATTGTACGGATCGTCTTGCCGTCAGTGGAGAGGTTATCGCGCTTTGAAGAGGTATTTGTCGCCACATATCCGCTTACGGCGTAGTTCTCGGCAACGGTTAAAAGCTCCTGAAGATGATGATCATCGAGATCTACCGAAAGCTTAATCAGAACAGGAGGGTCGGAAGCGTCATTGCCAACTTCTAAATGGGTTAGAAGAGAGTTCAGCGTTTCAGGATCCTCAAACGTTTTTCCTTCAGCAGTGTTTGGGCATGAAATATTGATCGTTATATAATCTGCAATCTCTTTTGCCAGCATAAAGCTGAATTTATAATCTTCAAGCGCAGACTCTCCGCTGATGTCAGGATTATGAGTTTTTGCAATATTGATTCCAAGCGGAATATTCAGATCAATATTCTTCAGCCTTTTAACAACGGTTTTGGCGCCGTCGTTGTTAAGTCCGAGCCTGTTAATGAGTGAGTGGTCCTCAGGCAGCCTGAAACTTCTGGGTTTAGGATTGCCCGTACCGGCATTGGCGGTTATGCTGCCTACTTCTGAAAAACCAAAACCGAGGGCTTCAATTAACCTGAGAATGGTTCCGTTTTTATCAAAGCCTGCAGCAAGGCCAACCGGATTATTAAACTGGAGTCCCCAGATCTGCTGCTTTAGGCGGGGATCTTCTTTCTGATACATAGCCTTTATCAGACCTGTAAGCAGATTGCTGCGGCTGACAAACCCGGAAAAGTCGACTGTAAGCTCGTGTGCATGGTCTGCAGAAAGCTGGAAAAGAATGGGGCGTGCTACAGACTTGTAAAAATTCATAGACATCAGATTTTGATGTAAGTTAATGATCAAACCGGTAAGTTCGAAGCCAAACATTGAGACCAACCGCCTAATGGCAAAACTTAATACATATCATCTGACAGATGCCGTTATCAGGGCATTGCGAAGAAAATCAGCCGGGGAAAAGCATAAAGAGATTATTTTGCTCGAATCTCAGCTGCACGGACACCCGGAATCTTCCGTAACCTTCCTGGCAGCGTTTCCGCAGAAAAAGTTAGTTATCAATGATGGGGTAACAACGTGGAATGAAGAAAGCGTCAGCCGGACGTTTCACGAAAATCCGTGGACTCTTTTCAAAAAAATGAGAAATGAGTCGGGCTGGCTGTTTGGCTACATTGGATACGACATGAAGAACTATGTTGATCCTCTAAGCTCATCAAACAGAGCGTATTACGATGCTCCCGACTTGTTTATGATGGAACCCTCCGTGCTGTTTCGGATTAAGAATGGAGAGATCGAACAGCTTTTGGGAGATTCGATCCCGATAGAAACGGATTACGATGAAATTGAAAAATGCAGTATCAATAACGCAGCTCCCGATATAACCGAAGAGGAGTATGTTACCGCAATTCGTGAAATAAAAGATCTGATTCGGGATGGAGATTTTTATGAAATGAACTTCTCTTACCCGTTTAAGGCCCATTTTGAGGGTGATACTTACGGGCTCTATCAAAAAATGAGGGGAATAAACCCGGTACCTTTTGCCGGCTATATTGAGCTCGGGAATGTATCAGTCTGCTGTTCATCTCCGGAACGGTTTTTAAAAAACAGCGGGGGAAAGCTGATGTCTGAACCGATTAAGGGAACGTCCGGCAGGCATGCGGACCCCGAGATAGATGATCGGCTCAGGAATGAACTTAAGAATGAGAAAAATGAGGCTGAAAATCTGATGATCGTCGATCTTGTCAGGCACGACATGTCGAGAGTCTCCAGGCCGGGTTCAATTAAAGTGAGTAAGCTTTACGATATACAGACATTTGGCACGGTTCATCAGCTGATATCGAGGGTTGAAGGGGAGATGATGCCGGGTACCGATCCGGTTGATGCGCTGAAAGCGTGTTTCCCGATGGGGTCGATGACGGGCGCGCCAAAGCTGAGGGTTATGAAGGAGATTGACAGGCTTGAAAAGTACAGGCGGGGAATTTATTCCGGCTCCATTGGATATTTTACCCCGTCCGGCGACTTCGATTTTAACGTCGTGATTCGTTCTACAGTTATCCAGGGCGACACATTAACCTACCCGGTAGGAGGGGCCATTACCGGCGATTCAGACCCGTATGAGGAGTGGGAAGAAACAATGATTAAAGCGAGAGTATTAACCGGGTCGGTATAAACCGTGTTCCGGGAACATCGCTGATCCGTAGCCACACCGCGATACATCTCTTGCCGCGGCTTTGCGGCGCTGCGGTTCAATCAATACACTCGAAGCAGGAGCCACGCGTTACGTTCATATTCTGAAAAAATAATAACCGAACAATTCACCCGGGTTGAAATGAAGTTGACATAGTTTAAGTTTTGAGATCTGAACAGACCACATAATTTCAAGGAAAAGATGAGCAACAAAATTAAGACACTTGGCGAACTTAAGAAAAGCGGATGGACATCACTCTCAGTTAAAGATGAGATTCGTAAGAATCTGGTCCGGAAAATGAGTTCGAAGGAAGAGCTTTTTCCCGGGATTCTGGGGTACGACAATTCTGTGATTCCGCAAATTCAGCACGCCATTCTTGGCAGGCACGATCTGCTTCTTCTTGGCCTTCGGGGGCAGGCAAAAACAAAAATGCTGCGATTGCTGGTCAACTTTCTGGATGAAGAGATGCCCGTTGTCGCCGGGTCTGAAATCAATGACGATCCCTACAACCCAGTGTCGAAATTTGCGCGGGATCTGATTGCTGAAAAAGGGGACAGTACCCCCATTGAATGGATTGGACGGGAACATCGCTATGGTGAGAAGCTGGCCACGCCCGATACTACCGTTGCCGACCTTGTGGGTGACCTTGACCCAATTAAAGCCGCTTCAAAACGTCTGACGCTGGCTAATGAAGAGGTGATCAATTTCGGCCTTATACCGCGCGTAAATCGTGGGATATTCGTGATCAACGAGCTGCCTGATCTGCAGCCGCGCATACAGGTTGCTCTGCTCAATATTATGCAGGAGAGAGATATTCAAATTCGCGGTTTCAATATCCGCATTCCGCTCGATCTGTTTATGGCATTTTCTGCTAACCCCGAAGATTACACAAATCGCGGTAACATTATTACGCCGCTGAAAGACCGTATTGACGCTCAGATTATTACCCACTACCCGAAATCACTGAAGATTGCACGCGACATTGCCAAACAGGAAGCGTGGGTGGAGAGGGAGAACGGACTGCAAATCCACATCCCGGAGATCTATCGCCAAATCCTTGCGCAGGTAGCTTTCGAAGCGCGCGACAGCGAGTATATTGATCAGAAAAGCGGCGTATCTGCCCGAATGACGATCACTGCGCTTGAACAAGTTGTATCGGCCGCCGAGAGGCGAATGGTGATTAATGGCGAAAAGCAGACCTCTCTGCGAGTGACGGACTTATATCATATGGTTCCCGCTATTACGGGTAAGCTGGAGCTTGTGTATGAAGGAGAGCAGGAGGGAGCTGTTAACGTGGCAAAGCACCTTCTTGGCAAGGCTGTTAACACTACCTTCAAATCACTGCTTCCCGATCCGCAGCAGAAGAAAAGTGACGATGAAAAATCAAATCCTTATAAAAGCGTTCTGGATTGGTTCGCCGCGGGTAACACACTTGAACTTCCGGATCATCTGACGGATGAAGAGTACCAGAAACGCCTTGATGCGGTTGACGGGCTGGATGGCGTTCTGAAAAAAATGGATGACCTGGAGAAGAGTGACAGGCACTCCGTTAAAGACTTTGTGATTGAAGCACTTCATCAGAATTCGATGCTGGGCAAAGACGACCTGGATGATCAGCGCTCCTACAGCGACATGCTAGGATCGATGCTCGGCGGGATGGGCGACTTCGATCCCGACGATTATTCTGAGTAAGATGATCATTGCAATAATTTATCTGAAACCTTATCTTTGGAGTCTAAGAAAATTTAATTGATTGTATAGTTATGAAAAAAGGAATCCATCCTGATTATAAAGAAGTGACTGTTGTGATGAGCGACGGTACCGAGATTAAAACAAGAAGCACTATCAAAACCGAAGGTGGTGTGTACAAGAGCGAAGTAGATTCGAAAAATCATCCTTTTTATAACAAGGATCAAAAAATTAAGAAGAAAGCTGACCGTATTGATCGTTTCAACAAGCGATACAACCGGAAGTAATCTTTTTACCTTAAGATTTTAACAGATAGGGTGTGTTGAATGGTCAACAGACCCTATTTTTATTTTGACTCCTATGTCTGTTCAGATAGAAAAATTTGAGGTCGGTCCGTTTGCCGAAAATACGTATCTGCTTACGAAAGAAGGAGAGTCTTTGTTGATTGACCCCGGCTTTTCGAATGACAGAGAGTTTCGCGAGTTTCACTCTGCACTTGCAAATCAAAACAGCAGGTTAATTGCGGTACTGCTTACTCACGCGCATATCGATCATGTCCTCGGGCTTCCTGCCGTAGTTCGGAAGTTTGACTCTGATGTATATCTGAGCCATATCGACCTCCACCCGTGGAACAACATATCTGAGCAGGCGGCAATGTTTGGCCTGAAAGCTGACAATCTTTCGTTCACTCCTAAAGAGCTGCCGGAACAAAAAGGGTTTACGCTCGGGCCATTTACGATGGATTTAATACACACACCCGGCCATGCTCCCGATCACATCTCAATCTATTTCAAAGAAGATGGTTTCCTGGTAGCAGGTGATACTCTGTTTAAAGGCAGTGTGGGTCGCGCAGATCTTTATAAAGGAGATATGGAGATCCTGACCAAATCCATCAGGGAGAAAATTTATACGTTACCTGATGACACCGTCGTCTATCCCGGTCACGGGCCTGAAACGACAGTGGGTGTTGAGAAGAAAAGTAATCCTTTTGTAAAGATTTAAACAATTAGTCGCTGTTCTTTTCTTTTGCACTAAGCTGCAGCTCCTCAATCCTTTTATTGAAATACTCTTTCCTGGAGCTCTTCGATAGCGACAGCTGCCTGTACACGTTTATAGCGGCATCATAATTTCCCTGCTTTTCGTGGATAAGGGCGAGGGTTTCCGTTACAATATCGTCAACATTGGCAGAGCTTTCGCTTAAATCCCGTCCTTTTTTGCCATCCTCCGGAATTTTAATTCGCCTGGTTTCGGCACCGGATAGTTTAGTGATCAGCATATCCAGATCGGGAATCGGGTGATTGCTGTCCGTTTTGATCGTTTTAACGGAAGAGACGGGTGCTCTTTCAGCAGGAGTCCAGGCTTCAAACAGATCGGGATGCTGTATATAGTAGGGAAGCTTACTGAAAAACGTACTGCCGGGAGCCAGTATTTTTGCGGTAAGAGCAAACTTCACAGCGGCAGAATCTCTTCCTGCTTTTTTGTTCAGCACAGCAAGCAGGTAGTATCCCACAGCACCGCTATTGCGCCGTGTGACATGGTTTTCAAGTTTTTCTATCGTTCCGTCAGGGTCGTCGTTAAACTGATCAAAGTATATTTTGTACGACTCGGGTACTTCACCTGTAGGTAGTTTCATCAACAGAGAGCATTGATTTATTATTAAAAACAGGCGCACACAGTATCAATGTCGATACCGGGGTATTCCACCCAGTTGATACGCCCAGTAGTGGATAGTACAAAATTGTTTTGAGATATTCACTACCAATTACTCACTGCATCATTAAATGCATTATTGGCTATTTGCTGGAGAGCGGCTTCAGCAGCTTCAATCTCACCATCAACCGGGTTTTCGAGTACGTCGTAAGTAGCACTTCCTGAAAAGGTTTTGCTGTACTCCGGATCGTCGCTGTCGGCAAACTGAAACGTAGCACGGACAACAATCTGGATTTCATTAAGGTTGGCCTGCTCATCACCGCCCACGCTAAAAGGGCGGTTTCGGTACGACTGAATGTTCCCTTCCATCCATGAATCTGCGCCATCCCGGTCGTTGTTCAGTGAGAGGCGGCTTTGGTTTACAAACCGATTAATCAGCGCGGTATTCAGCCTGTCACTGAGGTCGCCGAGGCCGCTTTGAGAGTTGTCGGGGAAAAATGGAATATAAACGGTTCGAACATTCGAAGGTATACTTGTGCCCGTAAAGCTATATTGGACGCAGGCAGGAATCAACAGGATAACTGCCGCTAAAAACGGCAAAAGAAATTTACTGAAGTTCATACTGATCCAGCTTTCGGTAAAGTGTTCGCTCGCTGACGCCAAGGGCTTCAGAGGCTTTTCTTCGGTTTCCTTCATACTTCTTTAACGCTTGCTGAATCAAAAACTTTTCTGCCTTTTCAATTGATGGAATTTCTTCTCCGTCGAAGAACGAATCTACAACGGACTCTTCCTCATCATCCCCATCATCTTTTTCCATGGAGCGCACGCCAAGGCTATTCTCACCCTCTTTATTGGTATAGATAGAGATATCGTTGGGATCAAACTCCCGCGGCATCGCCTCCGGCAGTGCTTTGATCTCTTTGTGGCTGAATGAGGAGTAGAGAAACTTGGCCAGCATTTTTTTCAGGTCGGAAAGATCGGTGCGCATTTCAACAAGAGCGCGATAGATCAGCGTGGGATCGTGAGCCGCCGAGGATTTAAACTCTTTTTCGTCATCACTCTCTTTTGATGATGAAACAACGGGCAGATTGTCTGCAGAACCGCGGTGCTGGCGTCCTTTCAAGTATTTCTGGAGCCTCTCTTTATCGATAAACTGCGATTTTTCGAGTACCACAAGCTGCTCGGCAACATTCTTGAGCTCCCGCACATTTCCCGGCCAGCGGTAGGAGATGAGCAGTTCACGCGCTTCATCAGAAAACCCTTTAAATACCGAATCGTACTTTGCAGAGAATTCATTGACAAACTTTCTGAAAATCGGCACCACATCTTCAGGGCGGTCGCGGAGGGGCGGGAGTTTAATCTTTACTGTATCCAGCCTGTAGTAGAGATCTTCGCGGAAATTTCCTTCCTGTACTTCTTCCCAAAGATCTTTATTGGTGGCCGCAATAATTCTCACATCGGAGGTATACATTTTACTGGAACCGACTCTGAAAAATTCGCCGTTTTCCAGCACGCGCAGCAGCTTTACCTGGATATTTTTTGGAGTGTCTGCAATTTCATCGAGGAAAATAGTGCCGTTATTGGCTTTCTCGAAATACCCTTTACGCGCTTCATGAGCACCTGTAAAGGCCCCTTTTTCGTGCCCGAAAAGCTCACTCTCGATGATCCCCTCCGGTATGGCACCGCAATTTACAATCACCAAGTCTGAATTCTTTCGTTCGCTGATCGAGTGAATCGCCCGGGCGGTTACATCTTTACCTGTACCGCTTTCACCCTGCAGCAGTACGGTTATGTCTGTTTTGGCGATCTGCATAATTTTATCAACAACGTGCCGGATGGCTGCTGAATCGCCGTTCAATCCAAATCTATCCTGAAGAGCTTGTCTGTCCATTTATATGAGATTTTAAATAGAACAGAAAAATAAGAAAGAATGTGATCTAACCATAAAAGGAAATGACTTTTTGACAGATTGTGAGAATCGATTTGCTCTTTACTTTAACGTAAAAAGATTGTTTGTTTATTGGTTATCAATCAACATTATCAAGCAATCCATGGATTACCCCCTTTATTCAGAGTCGTTTAAAAAAGCCGCCACGAAGCATTTTGACAAAATATATGGAGAGAAGAGTACAACTTACTGCCTGGATGAGCTGCACCGCCTGTTGGAAGAGTATGAAATGGAGCCGGTAAAAGATGGCATCTCGTTTAAAGATGTCTGGTCACATCAGGATCAGATTTTGATCACCTACGGAGATATGGTGAAGCCGGAATTGGGAGAACCGGTATCCAAGCTGCATAAACAACACCAGTTTTTAAATGAACAGCTAAAGGGTTTTATCTCTACTGTACATATTTTGCCTTTTTATCCAAGCTCATCCGACGACGGGTTTTCAGTGGTTGACTACAAAAAAGTAGATACCCGGCTGGGCGGCTGGGACGATATTGAGTCGATGAGTGAAGATTTCAGACTGATGGGAGATTTGGTGATGAATCACGCCTCACGGCACAGCAGCTGGTTTAAAAAGTATCTGAAGAACATGGAGCCGTACACCGATTACTTCATTGAAGTAGATCCTGGGACGGATTTAAGCGGCGTAACGCGGCCAAGAAGTACACCGCTGCTGACGCCGGTTCATACCGAAGACGGAGAAAAATTTGTATGGACGACCTTCAGTGATGACCAGATTGACGTAAATTTTGCGAATCCCGACCTGCTGTTTCGTTTTATCGATATTTTCCTGTTTTACATCAAAGAGGGGCTTTCCGTGATCCGGCTTGATGCTGTGGCGTACATCTGGAAAGAGATCGGCACATCGTGTATTCATCTGCCTAAAACACACGAAATTGTAAAACTGATGCGCACAATTGTGGATCACTACGCTCCGGAGACCACCATCATTACGGAGACCAATGTTCCTCATAAAGAGAATATCAGCTATTTTGGGGATGGAGATGAAGCGCATATGGTGTATCAGTTCAGTCTTCCTCCGCTGCTGCTTCACGCTATTTTAACGGAAAACGCGACCTACCTCACAAAATGGGCCTCCTCACTGAACTCTCTGCCTGAAAACTGCACCTACTTTAATTTCACCTCTTCTCACGACGGTATTGGCGTGCGTCCGCTCGAAGGGCTTGTTCCTGATGAAGAGTTCACATCACTGGTGGAAGGGATAAAGAAAAGAGGAGGATTTGTATCTGAAAAACAGAATCCAGACGGCAGCCTGAGTCCATATGAGCTGAATATCACCTATTTTGATGCGTTTTCGGATTACAACGGATCTCAAAGCGTGCAGGAAAGACGATATATCTGCTCGCAAATTATAATGCTGAGCCTTCAGGGAGTTCCGGGGATCTACTTTCATAACCTGACCGCCACCCGAAACAATATGAGGGGAGTATCGATCACAGGGCGCTACAGAACGATTAATCGTAAAAAATGGGAATATTCTGAAATTGTTGATGCGCTGAATGATCCCGACACGAACACCTACCGGATATTTAACCGATACAAAGAGATCTTGCAGAAAAGGAATCAGCATCCTGCATTTCATCCGTTTGGCGGCCAGATTGTGTACGATACAGACCCCGATCTCTTTTGCCTGGAAAGAAGGGATCCTGATGGAATGGAAAGAATATTTGTTGCGGCAAACCTGACGGACAGCGATAAGATGCTGAACCTTAGCGACCATTCACTTCCGTTTGAAGAGAATAAAAACTACGGGGATATCCTGACTGAGAAAGAGAGCGTAAAAAACGGAGTCCTCTATTTGAAACCGTACCAGGTAGCCTGGATAATGTTGTGAGGGGTGTTCAGAAACTTAACTCAAATTCCGCAAAAACCTATAGAATCTGCCTCCATTCTGTATACCATTAACAGGATACCAGCACCATTGGTGCGGTATATTTGAATCCTGTAAGACGACCAACCCATCTTTACCCACAATTTATTTTATTGATTAAGACTCAGACTATCTGTTCGAATTTTATGATTGAGGTTGTATTCAGATTTCGAAGGATGCCGCACCTACGGCGCTTCTCTTCAATTTGGCATCTTTTTTTACCCCACGGAAATGCTTTGCATTCCCATGGGGCTACGGATATGCCGCCCCTGAACGGGGCTG
>CAZKIZ010000030.1:0-8589 GCA_964552935.1 uncultured Rhodohalobacter sp.
GCAATACCCAGCTTGAAAATGTGACCCGTCACCAGGCTGCCCGCAGTTGTGCTGTGACTCTGGGCGAAGTAGGCGATGGACGAGTAGACGGCCAGCGCGCCGAACATCATCAGGACGATTACAGACACAAGAAGTACGCGATCGCTCTTGCGGCCTTTTGTTTCCACCTCTTCGGGCGTTGTGCCCATGATGTTGCTTAAATTGCTATTTGGTGACGTAATTAAAATAGTAGTGTCTGTTTTTTCTGTTAAAGGTCTATTACGGCTTGCTTAAACTGTCTGCCGCGGTCTTCATAATTTTTGAACATATCAAAGGACGAACATGCGGGGCTCAAAAGTACAATCTCGCCGCGCTTTGCCTGTTTATGAGCCATCCTGACGGCCTCTTTCAGCGTTTCGGCCTCCATCATATTTGGCACAACGGATCCAAGCTGTGCTTTAATCGCGTCACGTGCTTCACCGAGTGCGATAACTGTGTGAACTTTTTCCCGTAGCTGCGGCTCCAGCTCCATGTAGTTATTTCCTTTATCTCTGCCGCCTAAAATCAAAACCATCGGCATTTTGAAGCTGTCAAGAGCGCACCAGACGGCGTTGACGTTAGTCGCCTTACTGTCGTTCACATATCGAACTCCATTGAGCTCGCGAACCTGCTCAAGACGGTGCTCAACACCTTCAAAAGATTGAAGGCTTTCGCGGATCACCTCATTCTTAATTTCGCATGCGCGCGCAGAAAGGGCTGCTGCCATTCCATTTTTCAGATTGTGTCTGCCGGGCAGATTTATTTCGTTCATATCCATAAGTGTATGTTTTTGTTGATTGAACGTTAAAATGAGCTTCCCGTCTTCCAGGTGCAATCCCTCTTCAACTTCCTTCTCAATCGAGAAAGCCAGTATCCGGGGCGATGCTGCTTTTTTTGTCAAACTGTTCGCAAAATCATTAAGCAGCGGGTCATCGGCGTTATAGATAAACCAGTCTTCAGCGGTCTGATTTTCAGTAATTCTGAGCTTTGATTGTGCGTACAATTCAAAGTTATTTTCGTACCTGTCCAGGTGATCAGGAGTGATATTCAAGATCACGCTAATATCGGGCCTGAAGGTATCAATATGGTCGAGCTGAAAACTGCTGATCTCAAGCAGGATATCCGTTTCACTATCCGATTTGCCCACCACTTCAGAAAACGCAGTGCCGATGTTCCCAGCCGTTTGATGCGCTTTGCCAGCCGTTTTCCATATGTGGCTGAGCCAGTTAACGGCGGTCGTTTTTCCATTGCTGCCGGTAACGGCCACGGTTCGGTTTTGATTGAACCAGCTTGCCACTTCCACCTCGGAGTATATTTCTTTCCCTTCATTGATGTACCCTTTCGCGATGGGAGAGGTTGTGGGAACTCCGGGGCTGATCACCAGAAATTCACCTTTACCGGCGCGGTCTGTATGGCCATTTTGCTCAAACGGAATGTTGGCTTCAGTCAGTCTTTGGACCATCGAGCCTTCAATAGCGCCCGAATCTGACAGAAAAACGTCGGCGCCTTTTCTATCCAGAAGGATGGCAACGGCTACACCGCTTCGTGCACCGCCCGCAACTACAATATGTCTGTTTTTCAGATCCATCATCGCAGTTTCAGGGTTAGGAGACTAATGATTCCCAGCAGGATGGCAATAATCCAGAACCGGACTACAATCTTTGATTCCGGCCAGCCTTTTTTCTCAAAATGGTGGTGGATGGGCGTCATCAGGAAGACCCGGCGCCCTTCGCCGTACTTCCACTTTGTATATTTGAAATAGGAGGTTTGAATAATTACTGAAAGAGTTTCTACAAAAAAGATTCCGCAAATAATTGGAAGCAGAAGCTCTTTGTGGATCATGAGGGAGAGAGCACCCAGGGCACCGCCAATTGCCAGCGACCCGGTATCTCCCATAAAAACGGAGGCGGGGTGGGTGTTGTACCACAAAAATCCAAGACAGGCGCCCACCAGTGAAGCTGCAAATATGGTTAGCTCTCCCGATCCCGGCAGATACATGATATCCAGGAAGGTTGAATAGTCAGAACGGCCGGATACGTAAGCAAAAATCCCAAGAATTACGCCGGCAATAGCGGAAGTTCCAGTAGCCAGTCCGTCCAGTCCGTCCGTAAGATTTACCGCGTTACTGACGGCCGTGATCACAAAAATCACAACGGGAATGTAGATCAGCCAGCCAAGGGTTTCACCCAGAATAGCATAATCGATATTTACATTTTTTAGAAACGGTACGGTCGAAAGAGTATTGAATTCCTGAAATGCCGGCCACCAGTAGAGAAGTGCGCCAATAATGATGCCAACCGTTATCTGTCCGGCAATTTTAAACCAGCCCTGCAGTCCTGATTTATCTTTTTTCACCACCTTAATGTAGTCATCAACAAATCCAACGCCGCCCAGGAACAGCATGACAAAGACAATCATCCATGTATAAATACTGTCCATTCGCATCCAGAGAAGAGCGGGAATAACAGTGGCCAGGATAATAATAACCCCACCCATCGTGGGAGTTTTACCTTTGGCAAGGTGGGCGTCGAGCCCAATATCATCGCGAATGACCTCTCGGAGCTGCATTCGCTCCAGCCATTCAATAATTTTCTTCCCAATCAGAAGGCTGATGATTAGCGCTGTGGAAGCCGCAAAAGCTGTCCGTGTGGTGATGAAGTCGAAGGCACCAAAACCCGGGGGGCTGTAGAGTTGATTTAACCAGTTGATGATTTCGTATAGCATCAGTTGCCTCCCTCAGTTTTAGCAGAGGCTGATTTGCGTGCAGCAAGAGCTTTACGTGCAATTTCACGGTCATCGAAATGGGTGCGTTTGCCGTTTATCTCCTGGTAGGTTTCGTGCCCTTTGCCGGCAATCAGAATGATATCCGCAGATGAGGCCTTCTCTATGGCTTCCCGGATGGCCTCTCTGCGCGACACATTGCTGTAAACGGATGAAGTATTGTCAAATCCTTTGAGGATGTCTGATATGATCTCTTCAGGATCTTCGGTTCGCGGGTTGTCGGAGGTCACCATAATCCGGTCTCCGTATTCCGCTGCAATTTTTGCCATCTCTGGCCGCTTCGATTTATCCCTGTCTCCGCCGCACCCGAAAAGAATCACCAGGTTTTGCGAATCTTCTTTCATTTCTGAAAGTGTTCTGCTCACATTCCTGAGAGCGTCCGGCGTGTGAGCGTAGTCTACAATGACAATCGGTTCTTGGTCCAGATTTTCAGGACGATTAACCCGCTCCATCCGCCCGGCAGCACCGGGGCATGTTTCGAGTGCTTCGGCAATGTGCGAACCGTCAAAACCGAGTGCGGTACAAGCAAGAAGAGCCTGCACGGCGTTGTATGCGTTAAAGGTGCCAATCAGCGGGGTTCTCAGCTGAAGATCTTCAATATCTATTTGAGTCCCTTTGGCATCGGACCGAACAATATCAGCCTGAACGGTGGAGTGCTTTTCAAAAGAGATGCCGAGAACTCGTGCGGCCGTTCCGCTGGTCATCCATTCACCGCGCGGATCATCAAAATTAGAGATCACCCAGCCGGTTGGATCCATATTATCAAAAAGCCGTTTTTTTGCGGATGCGTACTGCTCCATCGTTTCATGATAGTCCAGGTGATCGAGGCTCAGATTCGTAAATATCGAGACGTAAAAAGGAATACCGCCTGTGCGTTGTTGCTCAAGGGCGTGAGAGGAGACCTCCATAACCAAAAACTTGCTGCCGATATCAACCATCCGCTTCATATCGCTGGCAATCTCTATTGGGTCAGCCGTAGTTAACGCACTGCTGCCGATTCGTTTATTAAACCGTTTTTCAACCGTGCCCAGGAGTGATACCGGTTGTCCTAACTCCGTCAATGCCTGCCAGACAAGTGTGGCAACCGTTGTTTTTCCGTTTGTGCCTGTAACTCCTGCTATGGTGAGTTTTTCGGCGGGATTACCGGCCATTTTCTGAGCAAGCGGACCGATGAGTGATCGCGTATCTTTCACCACTAAAACGGCAGTTTCCTTATCGATTTTAACCGGCTTTTCCGAGATGATGACGGAAGCTCCGTTCTGTGCAGCAGCTTCAATGTAGTCGTGTCCGTCAGAAGTAAGCCCTTTGATGGCGATAAATAGATCTCCCGGCGTCACTTTTCTAGAATCCTGGCAAAGATTACCAATTTTCTCCGGAGCGCTGCCCATTACGGTTGCCGGATCACAAAATGCTATTAGTTCTTTATAAGTCATTCCTGTGCCGCCATTAGGGTTACATTTTCCATGGAGCGTGCTCTGCCGCGAACCGTCACCGTGCGGCCTTCTCTCATCAGTTCGCCTGCCAGCGGAAACTGGTTGTAAATTGTGCCGGAGCCGATCATCTCAAATTCAAGGCCAAGGCCGCGAATTATTGATGAGGCTTTTCTCATACTCATATTTCTCAGTTCGGGTATCTTCACAAATCCATCGGGTGTTTCATTATCCTTTAAATCACCCAACTTCAATTCAAGCGAAGAGTTTCTCAAAATTTTCTCTGATGCAAGCGGAGACTGGTCAATGATGTAGGGTCCGCTTCCTGTGGTCCTGTATTTAATGCCGTTCGCCCGGAGAATCGAGGTCGCAGATGAAAGCTGGTGGCCAACCAATTGAGGTACAACAGTTTCGTTACCGTCAGCAATGGGCGCCTCCCGGGTTACGCTTCTGCGAATGGAGTTGTCGAGACCCGCAATGCGTGTTGTAATTTCTTTAAAAACGGCACCGGCGGTGAACCCACCGTAAAAGCTTGTTTTTGGCTCGTCAAGAAGAACCAGGATTACGTATGACGGATCTTCAACAGGAAAAAATCCTGCAAAAGAGGCTCTGTAATTCGCAGTGTACCGGCCGCCAATATATTTTTGAGCTGTTCCTGTTTTTCCTGCAATCCGGAGGCCTTCAACGGTTGCCCAGCCCGCAGTTCCGGAATCACTGACAACCTCCTCAAATACCGGCATCAGTTTTTCAATTGTCTCTTCCTTTGCAATCCGGCGAACAAGCGAGGGGCGGGTTTTCTCTTTCACATTTCCCAGCTCATCGGTAAGGTGACTCACAACATACGGTTTCATCATCTTTCCTCTGTTTGCAAACGCACTGTATGCCTGCACTATCTGGAGAGGGGTAGCCTGTACTTCGTACCCGATTGACATCCAGGGAAGCGTTACACCGCTCCATTCATACGGGCGCTGCAGACGTCCTCCTGTTTCGTTGTGGAGATCGATATTGGTTGGTGTGCCGAAGCCAAGATTCCGGGCGTACTGGTAGTACTGCTTAGGGTCAAGACGCATGGCGATTTCTGAGGTAGCAATGTTGGATGATTTTGCGATCGCCTGTTTGAAGTTAAGGTTGCCCAGGGGATCGTGATCGCGCATCCATTGTCCCTGTATCTGAAGGCGACCGTTCTCCGGAGTTTCAAAAATTTCATCGAAATCCACCACTCCCTGGTCCACAGCCGCAATTGCGGTTACGAGTTTAAATGTGGAGCCCGGCTCAAACATATCTGAAATCGCATAGTTTCGGCGGTTTTCAGTATTGCTGGACGCCGGAGAGTTGGGATCAAATGTGGGATAATTTGCCATCGCTTTAATAGCACCTGTTTTGGGATCCATTACAATGGCTGTTCCCTGTTTGGCGCGCGTGCTTTTTATACCGTTTTCGAGCTCCTCTTCAACAATAGCCTGAACGTACGAGTCGATGGTCGTGTGTAGGGACAATCCCTGGCGAGGCTGCTGGCGCGGGGCACCCACGTAGGCAAAAATCCGGTTTGATCGGTCTCTGCGTACCTGTTGCAGCCCGCCTTCACCCTTTAAGATCTGGTTATACTTGGCTTCCAGGCCGGACATTCCGTCCATATTGTGATTAACGTAGCCGAGCAAATGTGCTGACAGGGTTTCGAAGTTATAGTTACGGCGAAACTCCTCTTCCAGAATAACGCCGCGAATACCAAGTTCTCTGACGTCGTCATATGCCTGTACTGAAATACTGCGCTCCAGTACGATATATCGGGAGTTCGAAGGTGCATTTCGGATTTTATTACGGTAATACACAGCTGATCTGCCGGTATGCTGGCTGAGTACCGTACCCAGATCATTGAGATCATCCCGGGTGATGCCGGGGTAAAAGGGATCTACCGCAATTTTATACACCACGGAATTGGTTGCCAGAAGCGAGCCGCCGGCATCATAAATATTACCGCGCTGCGCAGGTATGGGTATATAGTCGATCGCCTGTGAACTCCAGAGTTCGCGCAGACCGTCCCCCTCAACAACATTTACACGAAAAATTTGCACAAGAATAGCCGACGGAAGCAGCAGGAGCAGCCCCATAAGGATAAACATTCGGCTCATTATGGATGTGCGGTGTTTCATTGAGTTGCTATGGTTCAGGTATGATAATTTGATCTGCGGGTCCGGCGTTTATAAAACCCTGCTGACGGGCTTGCTGGTAGATCTCTTTTGGTCCTACCATTCGATCGTAAGACAGGCGCTGCTCTTCGTACATTCTCTGCGCCTTATTGAATTCGTTTTCAAGCTGCTGAACTTCCATGAGTGTTTGCTGAGTGCTGAATACATGACTGATATAGAGAAGTCCGCATGTTGCAACCAATATGCTCGCCAGAATCATTTTCCAGGGCGCAACTTTAGGAAGCGCCTTTTTTTTGGCAGACTCAGGTTTAATTCTCTGTCCGTGCGAAGCTGAACCGCCGCCGGCTGATCCTGCCGATTCAAAAATCGATTTTCGTTTTCTTTTAGCCGGTTCACCGCCGGAGATAACTCTGCGATTGGCTTTCGACTTGGTTTTGCTAAGCGGGGATTTCATGTAATTCATTCACGTTCTCCAATCTTTTCTGCAACCCTGAGTTTTGCGCTGCGTGATGCAGGGTTGGTCTTAATTTCATCTTCGCCCGGCGTTATAATATTCTTGGTCAGCGGTTTTAGCGGATTGAGCGGATTGCCGTAAAAATCTTTTTCAATGGTCCCGCTCTCATTTCCGCTTTTGAAATAATTTTTCACAATTCGGTCTTCAAGCGAGTGGTACGAGATCGCCACGATGCGTCCGTTTGTCGCAAGAATATCGATTGCCTGTTCCAGTGAATCTTTCAGGACATCCAGTTCGCGGTTCACCTCAATACGTATGCCCTGAAATACGCGTGCGATCGATTTGACGGTGTGTTTACCGAATACTACGGCTGACACTGCATCCCTGAGTTCTCCGGTTGTCTCAATCGGGCGCCTGGAGATGATCTCCTGCGCAATTTCGCGGCTGAACCTCTCTTCGCCATAGTGAAAAATGATATCCCTGAGCTTCTCATAGCTGTATTCGTTGACAACCTGGTGGGCTGAGACTCCTGTGAGCTCACTCATTCTCATATCGAGGGGCCCATCTTTTTGGAAACTGAATCCACGGTCGGCTTCTTTAATTTGATGAGTGGATACACCCAAGTCGTAAAGAATACCTGTTATTTTCCCATGAAGATCCGGTTTGATTAAAGTCTTCAAGTATCCAAAATTTCCGGAAACGGGAGTGAAGCGGCTGTCCTCCCCGATGTTTTCAGCGGCAGCACGATGTGCTTCGGCATCCTGGTCGAGCCCAAAAAGGTGTCCTTTATCAGATAGCCTGCTTAAAATTTCAATACTGTGTCCGCCGCCGCCCAGTGTGGTATCGATGTAGATGCCATCGGGATCCGTTACCAGGTAATCAACAGATTCATTAAGGAGTACCGGAGTGTGTTGTATGTAGTTGCCCAAATCAGTCCTCCCCGAAATCTTCATCGCCCATTACCTGCTCGAACATATCTTCGTAATCGTCCATGCTCAGGTTAGAGTCGATCTCATTAAGTTTTTCGGGTGACCATATTTCGATCATCTCACCATTTCCAAGAAAAATAGCTGTACCGTCAATTCCTGCAAATTCTTTGAGATGAGAGGGGATCGGAATTCGGTTTTGCTTATCGAGAGTGAGATCTTCAGCGTAGCGGAGGAAGTTTCTCTTGACGGTACGCCCGCGTTTACTGAAGCTGCTGATTCTGGAGAGCTTTTCTTCAACTTTTTCCCACTCATCTCCGGGGTAGAGGTAGAGACAGGTTTCCATTCCGCGCAGGATTGTGAACTGTTCGTTCGCGGATGGGCTGAGAGATTTGCGTAGTTTGGCAGGGAAGGCAACTCGGCCTTTATTGTCCACACTATGTTCAAATTCCCCTTTAAAACTAGGCACAGTCAGGTTACCGTGTTTTTTAGATTGCTATTTTTATACGGCGGATTGCGGTTTTTGGAACTTGCTAATTAGTTCCCCACAATCTCCCACTTCTCACCACAATGTACTCTATATCGCTCATATATGTCAAGAAGAATGTTTTATAATTATTCAGTATTTGATTGTACATGTTTTGATTATCGGCATAATCGATAAATAATCAACTTTGAAGGCGAATATCCCTCAAATGATATATTAGGTGGGAGATTGTGGTAGGGTTTTGGGTAAGCATAGCTCAGGTCGCCGACCTGAGAGGGAAGGGAGTAATTAAGAACTTGGGAAACAAGATTTCGGAATCTGCCCCTCAGTAAAGATTCGTCTAAAA
>CAZKIZ010000030.1:8689-15951 GCA_964552935.1 uncultured Rhodohalobacter sp.
AGAACTTGGGAAACAAGATTTCGGAATCTGCCCCTCAGTAAAGATTCGTCTAAAACATGGTATGTCTCGAAATAGCAATGGGCTAAGTTGTGGCACGTGTTTTTGGAAAGGTCTCAAATTAGTAATGAGCTTAGCTGCGTCACATTTTTTAGGAAGGTCTCAAAATTCACTGCCAGAAATAGACATACCATGTTTTTTCAAGCACCGCGTTACAACTCAATCCGCGACTTTGCGGCCCTGCGGTTATATTATCATAAGCGGGTCAGCGACGCCGCGCTACGTAGCTCAGGTCGCCGACCTGAGAGGGTTGGAATGCAGGTAAAGCTTCTGAACTTGTTTCTATTTTCCCGTTGATGCAGAGAGCCATCCGGAAGTCTGCCATCAGAACCTCATGCAGGGTGAAGATTTTGTCTAAACATGGTATGTCTCGAAATAGCAACAAGATAAGTTACATCACATTTTTTAGGAAGGTCTCAAAATTCACTGCCAAAAATAGACATACCATGTTTTTTCAAGCAACACCGCGTTACAACTCAATCCGCGGCTTTGCGGCCCTGCGGTTCCATTTCCATGAGTGGGTCAGCCCGTGACGGGCGATATGGCTCATCATCTCGTGCATCAGGTTGTGAAAATTGCCGAGAGTCTGCATGGAGTATGCCCAGCGATCTTCCTCCGTAATGTGATCGGAAACGTAACTTCGAAAATCACCACCGGAAACCGACTCCATCTCAAAATCTTCTCTGTGGTCCAGCCGCTCTCCCGATCTATCCTGTGCAGTGGTGTGCTCAGATAGCAGAAAAATTGATCCTATAATCAGCAGTATCGAGCTTTTAAGTAAAAAAGAGCGGGTTTTATTCATGGGTGACTTCATCTTAAAAAATGAAAGTTATTCGCTGTTTTGGACCCGGTATTTTAACGTAACCGTGTGCCAGACAATTCCGATGACGATCAGCGCGAGGCCCGGTATCCAGATGCCTGGCTCAATCCAGAAAGCGAGGAAGAGGCACCCAAAAAGTCCGCAGGCCGGTATAAACCTGGGATAAAGCCTCAGTTCTGGCGGCATCACCAGTGCAGAAAGGTTTGTGATGGAGTAGTAGATCAGTACCGTAAATGCACTGAACGACCATGTAAAAACCACATCACCGGAAAGTACAAGGATGCCAATGATCGCCCCGGTTACCCAAACTGCAGCTGCAGGACTCTGATTCTTCACATTTATAGCGGACAGCTGATGAGGGAGATCTCTGCGCCGGGCCATTCCCAGCATCACCCTTGAGAGGCCAAGCAGAAGATTGAGCAGCACACCCAGCATGGCGGTAATAGCGGCAATTGTTACCACCGGACCGATTACCGGCAACGACAGAGCCTGGGCCACGACCATCAGCGGGGCCGCTTCACCGTCCACCGTCTGACCAAATGCATCCGCCCCCAAAATCTGTAGGGCCGTCAGCGATACGGCCAGGTAGAGGATAACGATCAATATCATAGCCGTTATAATCGATTTTGGGATCGTCTCACGCGGATTGGCAACCTCTTCGCCCAGCGTGGCGATCCGTCCATAGCCGGTGTAGGCTACAAACATAAGGGCCGAGCCGTAGAGAATTGCAGAACCGGATGTTTCTGTAAGAGCATCTGTGATGGGCTGAACCGGCAGTCCTTCCATTAAAAATCCGACAATGACTAAAGCTGTAAGTCCAATTAGTGTAATGGATACAATAATAGTATTAGCTTTGTTGCTGCGGCTAATCCCTCCTGAGACGAGGGCGGTCATGATCAGCAGAATAACTAACCCGCATGCAACCAGCATCCAGTGTTGCGAATGAATGCCAAACGCATAAAAAAGATAACCGGCGCAACCGAGAACAGCCGTTGCGGCAGATGCGGATTTGGCGATCAAAAACATCCAGCCGGCGGTAAATCCAAAGTAAGAGCCAAGAAATCTGTTGCCGTACTCGTATGTTCCGCCGCTGACCGGATGCGCTGCCGCAAGCTGTGCGCTGCTCAGGCCGTTAAACGTAGCAAGAACGGCTGCTATGATAATGGCGATCATAATTCCGTTGCCTGCAACCTGTGTGGCGATGGCAATACTGACAAAAATACCTGTTCCAATAATGGATCCGAGCCCCATAAGAATGGCGCCGGGTGTTTTAACTGACCGCTTTAGTTCGTTGTTCACGCTTTAGAGACAGGTTGAGAGGTAGACCAATATTTGTAATCAAGTGACCAGTAACCACCGCCTTTAATAAAGAGAAAGATGCTGCCGATGAGCATGGCCAGGTCGTTCCTGGATTCGTGCATCATGCTGAGAAAACCGTAATGTTCCAGATCGCGCAAAGCAAAACCCCAGAACCCGGTTCCGAGAAGAATTGGCAGCTTGGTGGTAAAAAGTGCAGTAATCATAATTACGATCAGCGGAATAACGGCAAACCGGGTAATAAAACCTGCCAGCACAAGAAGACCGCAAATCACTTCAAGACCGCCAACAAGGTAGCCTGTAAATTCCGGGAATGGGATGCCGATAGAATCAAACCGGCCTGCTCCCCGCAAATCCGGGTAGATAAACTTTTGCAGGCCTTCAGCAAAAAACACTATGCCAACAAGAAAGCGGATGAGAATGACCGATTGATCAGGTTTTGTTGCAAAAAACGGTTTTAGATTCATAGTGCACGAACATCGTGATAATTAATCCTTTGAGCAATGCTATAAAAATTCATTTGCCAATAATAACATTCGCTTAACACAATAATATTGTCAGTTAAATGACACGACTTTCGATATTTTTTCGCTATTCATTCATTCAATCTTAACTTAACATCAGACATAATGAAAAAATGGGTTCTTTCGGTAACGGCTATACTATTTATATTCACATCAGAGATTACGACTGCTCAGAACGGTGCTAACCCGGATGATATGCGGTTCGGTATTCGCGGAGGGTTATCACTCTATTCAATTGAAACAGAAGCAAGTTTCGGAGGTTTTGGCAACGCCTCAGAAACCTCCGGGTCTAAAGTAGGGTTTGCGGCAGGAGTGTTTGTTGAGATTCCGCTTACAGATATTTTCTCATTTCAGCCGGAACTGCTTTTTGTACAGAAAGGGGGTTCCGACAGCGGTGATTTTTTCGAAGATGATGATTTCTTTGATGACGGCGGGAATGGTGATTCAGAGAGTCTCACCTTCAACTACCTCGACCTGCCACTATTGGCTCGTGCAAACATTCCGCTGGAGCGTGATTTTTCACCCTATGTGGTTGCCGGACCGTCAATAGGGTATCTGCTAAGTGCCAGTGCATCTTCCGGAGATGACGAAGATATCGACGAATTTTATAAATCGTTCAATTTCGGTTTTATACTTGGGGCAGGTGTGGAATTTGGAAACCTCTCAGTGGATCTCCGCTATGATATCGGGCTAACAAATATTTTTGATGACTCGCTGTTTGAAGAGGAGTTTGACGATGAATTCGACGATGGGTTTGATGATTTCTTCGACGACCTTTTCGATGGATTCGAATTGAGCCAGAAAACCAGCGGATTTATCATTTCAGTGGGATATCGGTTTTGATGAGGGAGCGATCTTTTACTTCTTTGTACCACTGTAAAGCTCATATTCAAGCAATCTGCACTCAATTGTGGTGTTGAAAAACGTGGTTCTGCTTTTGCTGCGCAGACCCACTTTTTTTGCCAGGGCACTGTTCCCTGTAAATACGTAGCCGGTTTTTCCGGGGCCTTCCTGCTTCAGGAAATCGCCCATCTTTTTATAGAGAGGGCGCAGATCTTCGCCCGGCTCCAGTCGTATTCCATAAGGCGGATTCATAACGATAACCCCGGGGCCATCCGGCACCGGGGTGTCGGCAACATCGCAGGTTTCAAACCGGATAAGATGATCCACACCAGCAGTTGCGGCGTTTTTCTTTGAGGCTTCTACTGCCTTCGGGCTAATGTCAGACACAATGATGTCACCCTCAATCTCTTTTAGAACTCCCTTTTTAGCCTCATCCCGGACAGTGTAGTAAAACTCGGGATCGAAACCTTTCACATGCATAAATCCAAAGTTGTTTCTGAGAGAGGCCGGGGCTCTGTTTGCGGCCATCAGCGCGGCCTCAATAGCGAGAGTTCCGCCGCCGGCCATCGGGTTGATAAAATGGTGACCCGGTTTCCAGATGGTTGATTTGATAATGGCTGCTGCCAACGTTTCCTGCATAGGGGCAGAGGTGCTTTCCGTACGATAATTTCTTCTGGACAACGACTCTCCGGATGTATCGATAAAGATTCGCGCCTGTTCGTCGGTCCAATACAGGAAAAGAACCGTTTTGTCGAGATCAGGGCCGCTGTCGGGCCGGTGTCCGTTCCTGGCCCTCATTCGGTCCACAACGGCATCTTTGCAGGCGAGGTTAGCAAACTGCGTGTTTTCGATTTTGGAATGGTTCACTCTCGATGTGACGGAAACATAGCCGTCAGCGGGAATCCACTCCTCCCATGCGATTCCTTCCAGCCACTCTGTAAGCTCCTCGGGTGTTTTTGCCACAGCCTCATCCACCAGTGAGTAGACACGATGGGCCGTCCGCAGTTGGTAATTCAGGCGAATTGACTCATTGAGTGACGCCGACAGTTCAATGCCCGTATCCTCAAGTGTGGAGGGTGTAAACCCGAGGTCACGAATTTCGGTCTCCAGGAAAGGGGAGAGCCCAAGCGGGCAAGTGACACGAACTGTTCGTTTTTCAGAAAAATCAGCCATATAGTGGGGAATCTTTACTTGATATTAAAAGGAATGAAGCAGACAAAAATGAACCTATCCAGAATGAGGGTAAATTAGCAAACGAGACAACTGAAAGAGAAACTGTCATAAAATAAAAAGTCCCGGCCGCGATGCAGAACAGATCTGAAATCGCAACCGGGACTAAATGATTTACTCAGATGGACTTAACCTTTAATCTCTACAAGCTCAATTTCAAAGGAGAGATCTTTACCTGCCAGCGGATGGTTAGCATCCAGTGTTAGTTCGTCGTCACTGATTTCAGCAACGCGAACCGGTACCGGCTGACCATCGGGCTGATTTACCTGAAGCTGCATTCCAATTTCAGGCTGCACATCTTCGGGCAGCTGATCTTTAGGTACGTTTATGATCAGCTCTTCGCGAGCTTCTCCGTACGCCTCTTCAACGGGGATATCAACTTTTGTTTTATCACCTTCTTCGAGGCCGATAACAGCTTTCTCAAAACCGGGGATTAGTTGTCCTTCTCCAAGTTTGAATTCAAGTGGTTCTCGTTCAGCAGATGTATCAAATACCGATCCATCTTTCAATGTTCCTGTGTAATGTACTTTAACAGTATTTCCGTCTTTTACTTTAGACAAAATGTTCCTTGTTTTTTATTGATTTTTAATTATACTGTAAAGATATCGCTTTTAAAGCTAAATATCGAATTTCAATAAACTTCCATTCCTATCCAACCTATTCAAACTGCGTTTTCAAATCTTAAATCCGTTGCAGTGCTTGGCTGTTCCTCCAATCCTTACCGCACAAGTTTTCACATTGCCCAATATATTGTAGAAGCCGGCCTTCAGATGATTCCGATAAATCCACATGAAGAGAGTGTGCTTGGAGAAAAGTGCTACGACACGGTATTTGATCTTCCGAAAGATGCAGAGATTGATGTGATAGATATTTTCAGAAATAAGAAGTATACCGAAGAGATGGTGCGGGAGATCATCGACTGGGGTGAACAGTCGGGGCAAAAACCGGTGATCTGGACTCAGCTCGACGTGAGCACCGATGCGGCAAAAGAACTGGCGGAAGAAAATGGGTTTAAGTACGTGGAAAACAAATGCTTTATGGTTGAGCACAGATCCCGTCAATAGCAGAGAGTTTATAGCTCAACGTTAGTCATCTCCCATGAGCTCTTTACTTCTCGCATCAGCATACTCCTCCATTTTTGATATCAGCACGGTTTCAATCTCCTTAAGCTCATCCGGAGGAATTGAGGTTACAAATTGTTTGATCCTGTCATCACTCCCTTTCTCAGCTGCAATATATTCCACAAGCACCACATCTTCGGAGTGCCATTTCCACGAGAGAACTCTTTTCCACGGTATGAAGTGATCAAGAAAGAGGATTCCCTTTGACCTGAATTCAGGAACCACTTTTAACATCCATCCAAACAGGCCAAAGCAGATCAGGGAGAGTCCGGAAGAGAATCGGATACCTGTAACCGGCATAGAACTCAGTACAGATGTTCGGTAAACTCCATAAATGATAAGCCCGATAGCAAAAAGTGCCGGAGCATGATCTACCCAGAAGGAGCGGTGCTGATATAAAATGGTGCCGCCTTTGGTTCTGATCCTGAACAGCCGATACGCATAGCCCGAGAAAAATCCGGCTACAATGATATAGAGACCCGCCATCATGACGGCAGCGACGGATTGAGGGAAAATCCCTGTTATAAATGCCACCATCATTGCGGTAAACACAACGAGCACAACCAGCGCCATGTTCAGAACATTATCAGGAGTCAGCTTCTGCAGTTTGAACCAGGGACGCTCCCCCGCATAAATTCCCGCTAAAAACAGCAGTGATAAAAAAATGATGTATATCCACATAAACAGGCCGTATATTTTAAAGTGCAATGTTACATACCCAACAAACGAACCGCAACCACTATTCAGTTATTTAAAAATGGATAAACGAGTTCAGCCCAAATCAATAGATGTAAGCAATTCAGATCAGGTTTTAGAAATTTCATGGGCCGATGGACACATCAGCCGGTTCAGCCTTTTTGGCCTGCGGAAAAACTGTCCGTGCGTGGAGTGCAGGGGCGGTCATGATAAAATGGGCCGGTTTGAGCCGGAACTTTTTCGGGTTGAACCGACCCGGATCTATAAAATAGAGAATGCCGAAACGGTTGGAAATCACGCGCTGAAAATTACCTGGAATGATGGTCATAATGCGGGAATGTATCGGTGGAATTTACTCCGGCAGATGGATGAAGCCGTACAGAACCTGGAGCAGGGTTAGGGTCGACATTTGTGAGCTTTTCACCCTGATGTGGCTATGGTAAAAAAGCCCTGCTTAAATGAGCATTCAAGCCGGGTTATTTGTTATCGGTATATCGGACAGATAAGTCTTCTATTTAACCTGAGTTCGATTCATGATTGATGATATAAAAAGCCCCCCTTTCCCGTAGTTGGGATGCCCTTGGCGAAAAAAGGGGGAAGAGGGGGATGTTCGCCAGAATGTTGCAAATATCGGTGTACACTTCTCAACATCTC
>CAZKIZ010000031.1:0-15881 GCA_964552935.1 uncultured Rhodohalobacter sp.
ATCAATTACGTACCCTGTTTCAGGGTCGGGTTCTCCGGCTACCGTCACTTCCATTACATAGTTATGGCCGTGCCAGTTTGGGTTGTTACATTTACCAAACACATTCTTATTCCATTCATCCGTTTTATCCGGATTATGAAGTCTGTGTGCTGCGTTAAAATGAGATTTCCGAGTTACGTAGATCAATATCTTTGCTTTAGTTCGTATCGATCTTTAGAACGCAGAGTATTGAAGGCGGGTTCCCGACACACCAAAAAATGTTTCGGGCATAAAAAAAGACCCCGGTTCCCCGAAGCCTTTTTTGTGATCAGCTCATCTCTATAGAGACGATGTTCGATCACAAACTGCCAAATCTATTTTACCTCAGTGTGTTGATGCTGTTAAGAAACCGTTATGAATGCGTTCGCTCACATTTCCGCCCCTAGAACAAACCGTAAATAATTGATTAGACGTGCCGCATGCTATTTAAATAAAAAAGGCTGGACCTTTTAGGGTACAGCCTTTCTTAATATCCTGTCAATGGATTTCTCTAAACGTCTTCTTTAGACTCTTCTCTCTTTTTATTTTTTTTCTCTGAGTCATCGGCAGGTTCATCATCAACACTGCTTTCTTTTACTTCCTGTTCATCAGGAATCAAGTTAAGCTGAGAGGAATCTTTCTTTTTCTTCTCCTTTTTGTCCGAACCTTCTTTAGAAGATGAACCGTTCGTAACAGCTTTTTTCGAAGAATCGCTGCTCTCAAAAATGCCTTCCGGATAGTTACCATTTGGCCTGTCACCAAGGAGATCTCTGATATCGTGGTGGTTGATCACTTCTTTTTCAAGAAGCGTTTCGGCCATTTTTTCGAGCTTATCGCGGTGTTCTTTCAGAAGATCCAAAGTGCGTTTATAGTTCACCTTAATAATATCCTGAATCGCCTGGTCAATTCGCTGGGCCGTTTTCTCGGAGTATTTTTTATTGAACCCGTAACTGTTGTTTGGATTGTTGGAATCTTTCAGAGAAAGGTATCCAAGTTCCTCACTCATGCCATATTCTGCAACCATTGCGAAAGCCATTGTTGTAATTCGCTCAAGGTCGTTTTGGGCACCGGTAGAAATTTTACCAAAGATGATCTCTTCAGCTACCCGGCCGCCCAGGAGAGCACAAATTTTATCATTCAGCTCCTCCGTAGTCATCAGGAAGCGATCTTCCAGCGGTGTTTGAAGGGTATATCCCAGCGCGGCTAAACCACGAGGCACAATGCTAACCTTCAATACCGTATCGGTATGCTCAAGATACCAGCCTACAATAGCGTGGCCCGCTTCATGATAGGCCACAATTTTACGTTCGTTGGGATTGATCAATTTGTTTTTCTTTTCCAGTCCGGCAACAACACGTTCAATGGCATCCTGGAAATCGATCATCTCAACCGATTTTTTGTCCCGGCGGGCAGCCATCAGCGCTGCTTCATTACATAGGTTTGCCAGTTCAGCACCCGCAAAGCCCGGTGTCTGAGAAGCCAATACTTTCAGATCGATATCATCAGAGAGCTTCAGTTTTTTGACGTGAACATCCAGCACCTGCATTCTTCCTTTCAGATCCGGCTTATCGATCAGAATCTGGCGGTCAAAACGTCCGGGACGCAGAAGTGCAGAATCAAGAACATCGGGCCTGTTGGTAGCGGCCATGATAATAACTCCGTTATCTGAGTTGAAACCGTCCATTTCACTCAGGAGCTGATTCAGCGTATTTTCACGCTCATCGTTGGAGTTCATCTGCATGCCGCTTCCTCTCGATCGCCCAATGGAGTCGATCTCATCGATAAAGACAATACAGGGCGCTTTCTCCTTCGCCTGCTTAAACAGATCGCGAACTCGTGCGGCTCCGACACCAACGAACATTTCAACAAAATCAGAACCACTTAATGAGAAAAACGGTACGTCCGCCTCACCGGCGGTTGCTTTGGCGAGCAGTGTTTTCCCGGTTCCTGGAGGGCCCACCAGAAGAACACCTTTTGGCAAACTGCCGCCCAGTGTTGTAAACTTTTGAGGATTACTGAGAAATTCTACGACTTCCTCTACCTCGGCTTTGGCCTCTTCAAGTCCGGCTACGTCCTGAAACGACACCTTACTTTCTGTCTGCTTATCGTATAGAGATGCTTTATTCTTGCCAATATTCAAGACCTGCTGACCGGGGTTCATCCTCTTAAAGATAAATATCCAGAAAGCAATAATGAGGGCGATTGGAATGAGCCAAATGAATATACCGCTCCACCAGTTCTCCTCAACGCGTACATCATACACTACGCCATGCTCATCAAACATAGATCTAATTTCGTCTCCTTCGAGCATAGTGGTCGAGAATTTCGGGCCGGACGTATCCGTGGTTCTCCAGCGGCTCTCTTCCTGTTCGGGTCTTTCTGCAATTCCCTCTTCAATGGCTTTCTCGCTATACTCACCCTCAATTTCGGTGTTATTGACAATCAATATCTCTTTAACGTACCCTTCCTGGACATACTCCAGGAATTCGCTGTATTTAATACGCTCCGAACTATCGCCCGGGGCAACAAGAAAATTAAAGCCGATGAGAACGAGAAAAAGAACAACATAAATCCAAATTGGAAATCTGGGGCCTTTCTTTTTTTCGTTTTTGTTTGAACCGGATTTAGAGGAGTTCTTTTTTGTTTCTTTTTTAGTCATTTAGCTAATTTGAATATCTTTGCAACCCTAAATATAGTGTTTTTTCTGCAGAACTATGCAATTGAGAAGGGATCAAACAGATTTTTTACAGTAAAATTATAATTTTGGGTATGCCTTAATTGAGTACCGTTAAACATCAAACAGACGCCAGGAACTGTATATTTTACACATTATAAATTTGTCGGTTATGTGCATTAAGGTGATAACGTCTGTCGGGGTCAATTATGTTTCAAATAAATCCACTTTTATTGTGCTCTCTTCACCGGTGTTTATGATCAGCTGTTTATCTTTTGATACAATTTTACCTATCACAGAAAAATCTTCAAAATCTGCCTTCAGTTTTTCCACATCTTCTTCACGCAAGGTAAAAAGCATTTCGTAATCCTCACCCCCATAAAAGGCATATTTGTCTACATCCTCCTGCATTTCATCTGCTACATTACGAACCTCAAACGATATGGGAATGGCCGGTGAATATATCTCTATACCTTTACCCGAACTTTTGCCTATTTTTTGCAAATCATTTACAATTCCGCCTGTCACATCAGTCATGCTTGTAGGATGCACGCCCGCTTTTTTAAACCCCTCAAGCAGATCTTGTCGAGCTTCGGGCACCAGCTGACGCTGTACAACATATTCATATTTCTCGAGGTCCGGTTGGAAATGGCTGCTCCCGCTCTCTTTCCAGGCTCTTTTTTCTCTTAACAAAATCCTCAATCCTGCGATAGCAGCCCCGAGCTCTCCGGTAACACATATAATCTCATCTTCTGCAGCACCGGAGCGCTTAACCACCGATTTTTTATCCACTACTCCGGTTCCCGTAACAGATATCACCAATATCTGGTGTGAGGCTGTTGCATCACCACCGGTAACCTGAACTCCATAATCTTTGCAAGCGGCATCAACCCCATCAAAGAGCTGCTCCATCATCTGCACTGAATACCGATTAGGTACAGCCAGATTAATATGAAGGTTTTTGGGCTGACCGTTCATCGCGTAAATTTCGCTGACGGCAGCTGTAACTGATTTATAACCAAGATGTCTGAATGGAGTATAGGTAAGATCAAAATGAACTCCTTCTAAAAATACGCGGGACGATGTACAAACATTCATTCCGCTCCCGGGATCAATGACAGAAGAGTCATCACCTAATCCAACAACAGTCTCTTTGACAGAAGTGCCGCTGTAGGAGGTTAGTTTTTCAATAAATGTATTGAACCCAATCTCTTGAATCGTTTTGAAGTCGTCTTTTTTAGTCATAAGAAGGTAATGGAATAAAAAAAGGCATATACACAAAGTGTAGACGCCTTTTATATCTGTTTAAATTTATGTGCCCGTGTTTTCAAAGGGGCAAACTACCCATCGGATCAGATTTCCCGAAGTGTAGAGTAGTTTATCCGCAGTGTTTGAGCATGCCTCAGTTCTTGTTGAACATCGGTAATTATACCAAATTCAGAATCTGCATCAACCCGAAGTGAGACAATCAGCCGGGGCTCGTCCATCAGCTTATCGTACATGATATTTCTGATAGAGCCGAGATCGTCAATCAGAGTGTCATCAATCTGAACCCGGGTTTCACCTAAATTACCGCCGCCCAATCTTTCAGGGCCCACGTAAATATAGCTTACCAAACGCTTCTGTTCTATCTTTTCGATATTTTCAGCGCGGGTATACTCAATCTGCACCTGGAGCTCAACTTCCCGGAGCACGGTAGTAACCATGAAGAAGATGAGCAGCATAAATACAACATCCGGCATAGCAGAAGTAGGTACACCCTGCTTTGTTTTAGCCTGTTTCTTTTTAAATCTGCCCATAAGTTAGCCCTCGTCCGGTTCTGCGATTGAAATTCGTTTAGGATACATATCCCTTATCTCTTCCTGCTGAACACTATCATCTTCGAGAGCTGAATATGGAACACCAAATCTGTTCTGCGATGCGGTATTGCGTAGTTCGTTATACGCCCCCATCACTTCATCGAGCATGTCGATATATACATTATATGGCGTTCTTCTATCCGTCTTGATCGAAACAATTGCGTCATCAGGTGATTCAGACAAATTTGGATCATTGTTGGGATTATCCACAAAATCAATGATTCTTTGCCGAACTTCTGATATAGCTGCTGGCTCTTCATCAAGCAGCACCATACCCTGGGCGTTCACGAGTATGTTAAGCAGATTACGTTCTCGCACCGGTGGTGGCTCGATGTCATCCGGAATCGGCGGTAAAACCAATCCGATACCGGCATCAACATCAATGGTTGTTACCACAAGAAAGAATATCAGCAGTAGAAACGCGATATCTGCAAGTGATGAACCATTGATTTCCGGTTCTTCTCTACGTTGTTGTTTATCAAGCATTTCTTAGAGATTAAATGTTCTTTTTGTGCTTGAGATCACGATGGCTAGTACCATTAGTGACATCATTATAACGAGCGTAAGCATAGCGGCAGTATCGAATCCGCCCATAATTGCGTAAGCGATGCCGAATATTACAAGCGGCACAATCATCACGCTTACCTTCTTCAGGCTCGCTCTGCCTTGTGAGACGTTCCGGACTCCTGCTGCAAGTGCCAGCAGGACCCCTATGACGATCAATCCCAATCCAAGTCCTATTGCTATAGTTTCAACCATAAGATTTACCCCTTTGGTTTTTAGTTGAGATTAATATTACGCTTCGCCTTCTTCGCCGGACGCATCGTCAGGTACAATCTGCTTTCCTTCTTTCATAAGAATAATTGAGTCGATCAGCGTGATGGAACTCTCTTCCATATCCGCGATGATTCTGTCAATTTTGGATACACAGTAATTGTAACCTACCTGTAGAATAATACCTGCAAGAAGACCGGCAGCAGTAGTCAAAAGAGCAATTTTAATACCGCGGGCAACCAAACTTGGTGAAATATCGGCCGCAGCCTCAATAGCATCGAATGCCTCGATCATACCCACAACGGTTCCAAGGAATCCAAGGAGCGGGGCGATGGCAATAAATAGTGCCAGCCATACAAGTCCTCTTTCCAGGAAACTCATTTCTATAGAGCCGTAGGTTGTAATTGCTTTTTCAGCGGCTTCAACCCCCTCGTCGGCTCGCATCAGACCAGCCTGAAATACAGAAGCGATTGGGCCTCTTGTCTGGGCGCAAAGTTCCTGGGCTGCCGGTATTCCGCCATCCTGCAGAGCCTGCTGAACGTCGAGAATGAATTTTCTTGTGTTGATGTCAGCAAGGTTGAGTGTAATAACTCTTTCGAGAAAAATTGCAAGGCCCAAAATAAGAGCGATCAGCACAGGCCACATCCACTCCTCACCTTCGTTAAATTTTTCTACTAAGACGTTGAAGAAGCCAGCATCAGATCCTGCCTGTAGGAAAAAATATCCGAGATCCGCTCCCATTTGAAGAACAGACTGAGCTAAAAGTGAAGTCATAAGGTTACTCCGCGTTATGTTTTGGTTTTGGGCTTAATTTAAAGCAAAATGATAGATCATTTGAAACTAAATGTCAAAGCGTAGTATGGGTTTTAACATTATTAATTCAATCGTATCACTTGCAAAGCAATTATTTCAATTTTTGGTTAGTTACTTACTGCAGATATGAGATGTCAAAAAAATAAACCGGTTTATTGATTGTGAGTAATCAGAAATCCTAAGAATTTTAATGTTTTTTAAACACCCCATATGTACTCAACGTGCTGAGCATCAGCGAGAAACTAAAACCTTTGCCCTAATATATTAGAAGACAGCACTAACTACCAAACGTAATGTTTGAATTATTTGATTTTCTGATGTTGTTCTTCCGTTGTACTGAAGAGAAAGCCTGACAAGGGAAGTAGCCCTGTAATCGCTATTCAGGCTCCACACTAAATTCGTTCCTCTTCCAACCCCGTCGGTCAGCTCAAACTCAGCCTGTCCTGCCGCCTGACCATCAATTTCAGTATGGCGTATTTGCAGCCGCAGCCTGTTTTGAAGACGATTAAAAAGGAAAAGCTGGGTTCTGTTCTCCAGGGATATAGTCCGTGCAGAGGCGTTGCCTGAAGCCGCTGTATTCTGTTTTTCACCATAAAGCGTTCGTATTTCAGTCTGTGCAGAACGATTTAAAAACAAGCTAAATCCGGGCTCTGCTTCAAACCCAGTTATGTTAAAATTTCTCGAACTGAATCGGCTGTTTACGTTTTCCCGTTTAATTTGGCGAAAAACTGAGAGCAGGCGAACCGGTTGCGAGACCTGTAATTCACCCTCAAACAGCAGGTCTCTGTTCACAGAAGTTTGCACACCTGCCGACCGCTGAAACAGACTGCGTGACCCGTTGAAAGAAAAGGACAACTCGGCATTACGATCCTGACTTCGCCAGCTTAAACGCTGCCTTATGATTTGCTGTCCGCTGATACTGTTCTCCTCATTTCTGAGCACCGACCGGTTCAAAAAATAGACTTTACTGAGATTCTGCTCCCGGCTTGTTTCCCGTATCTCAAACAGAGAATTCAGCACAAGATGTTTAATAATGCTACTCTCTGTCCCCCGTACCTGCATCAACAATTCACCAAGCTGAATTTCGTTGCGCGCCCTAAGAGTCACATCAATGACCGGCAAAAGCTCGTCTGACGGTACAAATTGCCGAATGAATGTTCCCTCATTGGGGGTAACTTCAGGAAAAAACTCATCAATCTGCTGTATTCCATCACCGTTCAAATCGATCCAAACATACTGCCCAAGCTCGGGACCGACCTCTATGTATGTCTCCTGAAGCAGTGCCCGCCTCTCCGTGTTTGCCTCGTAAAGCAGCTCACCATCTGCAAGTTCGCTAAAAAGCGAGTAGTTGGTTGCCGATCTGAGCAAAACACCCCGGCTGCCTGTGCCGGCCCCCTCCTGCAGAAACTCCTCTTCTATCTCTTTCTGGCGGAACTGAATGCTGTTTGTGGTTCTGAAACGCCCCGTCGGCCGGTATTCCAACCTAAAACGCTGAGAGCGGCTGACCGATTCATTTCGCAGCTCATTCTCTAAGGGACGTTTATTTCTTCGATACCCTACACCGCCTTCTAATGTAAGTGATGACGTTGTGAGTCTTACTCCGGGGTTCAGATCATAAAACTGCACAGATTCAAAAAGCAGGCTGTCTGCCATCGTTCGCTGATCTCTCAATTCAGTCTCCCAGTTCAGAAAGGGGGTTATATCAAACCTATCCCCTTCAAAAGAATTATTTACGGAGCCGCGATTTCTAAACCAGTCACCCTTCTGAGACAGCAGCTCGTCGGTGCTCTCCACGTACGTTGTTCTGGAGAATATCCTTGGCAGCCCCGGCTCTGCAAGCTCTATTTCAGCTTCTGCCCTCCGCCCTTCGAACTGATTTCTCTCCAGCCTTCCGGCACTAACTCTGAAATATGAGTCTGAAACCCCTGATAACTCAGCAAATAGCGCCGTTTCGGTCTCCTCTTCGTTCTCGGTCTGGCGCTGCAGATTCCATCTTCTGTCGAACTCAATTACCCTGGGGCGGTCAAAAAACTCGAACTGCTCCCCGATATAGGTCTGCTCGACACCTGCACGGAGACGACCAAACCGGGTGTCCAGATCTGATACAATCAGTTCACCATTCAGCGCATGCCCAATATTATCAGCGCTGCCAACTTCCGAAAAACGGTTCCGATCGAGCTCGCTTACTGCCCATTCCCCCCTTACAGAAACATTATTGCTAATTCTAAACTCTGATTGAAGCGCCAGCATCTGATGACTTCTTGGCGGCTGCAGCCGTATGATCGGCTCATAGCGTCCCTGCCCGGGCCCGGCCCACTCATACAGTATTCCGTTTACTGCTCCGCCTACTCTGCGGTACGACCCGTTTCCCTCACCTACATTCGTAAAGCGAACTCTGAACACTCCGCGCGGGTCACCCGGAATATTTTGAAAAATCTCAAACTCTTCTCCATCCAGTGTGGTATCGACTTTGGCATAGAGAAGGAACCCGGCATCTTCGCGAAATCCTACTGAATCGGCACCACTTACAAACAGTTCCTCAACATCGTCTCCAAGGTTGCGCAGCCTTTCAATATCATCATCAGTGAGGTTCAGCTGCGTTGCAGGATTTTTGTTATCTGCCTCCCGGATATATGACGCCCCGACACTCAGCCGGCCGTTCAATAAATTCTCCTCTTCTCCCCTGGCGGTGAAAAGTGTTCGGGTAAAATTCTGTGTGATATACTGAAACTCCACAATAATTCGGGTTTCATCCGTCACAACCAGGTTATTTGTAAAAGTGATCTCACCCAGCCCGTAATCGATTATATACTCATTTTCGCCTCCCCTGTTTACCTGTACTCCATCGATATAAACTGTTTCCGAACCGGCAATTACGATGATGAAAGGTTCATTTTCAGCGCCGGAGAGTCGATAGGGTCCCTGAACGCCCTCATTCCCATTAAAACGTTCCGTTCGGAACCGCCCTCTAGTTACAGACGCACCCGCTCCAAATTCACCAACAGGCGTTGACCCCGCTCCTACGGCTCCCTGTACCCTCCTGTTGATTCTTGCAAACCGGCTTTGATCGTACCGAATGTCAACGTCTCCGAGCTCCAGTTCTCCAAAGGGTGCCATTAGCTGGATATATACCCGGTCGAACTCCCGTATAGTTTGGGTTGTACCGTCAGGCTGAATGGGAGTTGATCGATCTGTAAGAGAGGCCAGTATAGAAATATCGTCCGTAATATTTCCGCTCAGATCGAGCCTGAGGCCGCTATCCAGGGAAAGATCCTGGCGGTTACCCACGGTGAAGCCTCTCGTAAGACTACCGCTCTGTGATAAATCGGAATCTCCAAACAGATCCTCGGACGTTCTGATCTGCCTTCGTATCGATTCCGCTTCCGCTGTCTCCACATCTGCCGTGTCTGTGGTCTCCTCGAACTCTCTGAGCCGCATAAACCGATCAAACTGCACAGGAGGCGGCGTATACTCCACACTTAGCACATCGTACATTTCGAATAGCTCTTCAGGCAGAGAGATGGAAAGCATTCCGGTTTCGGCTTTGAAACTCCACCACTCCGAATCTATTGCAGCCTGTTCGTGCTTTACTTCAACTGATTCGGCATCAATCAGAAACCCAATAAAAATTGCGGTATCGGGAGCTGCAAGCTCTACATGTATTGTCTGTTTTTCACCGGTTTGAGAATAGACAGGCAGTGAAGCCAGCAAAAGCAACAGAATCGCGAGTAAGGCCGGTTTTATGTAGCTTGCTGTGGTAATATGAGAATCTATTTAGTGCCGTAACCGCTTCGCCCTGGATTTGGTACTGATAGTGTGAACACGTATCTGTAAACTCCAATCTTCGGTTTATAGTATACATTTCTCGCTAATCCCATAACTGAAACGCAGCAACCGTTATCCGTTCCTAAAGCGTACAGATCACGTGGTATATTCGGCATTTATTCTCACGTATTCATATGAAAGATCAGATCCCCACCCAACCGCTTCAGCATCTCCCTCGTTCAGCACAAGCGTAACCGTTACGGTTGATGTCTTCATCTCCTTCTTCACCTCGTCCCTGCTGTGGTCGGTGGGTTGCCCCTTATCAAGAATTTGCACAGCTTTTCCTGAGCCGAAGTAAAGATCCACTTTGTCAGGATCGAATGGTACGCCTGCCCGGCCTGCTGCCGCAAAAATCCGTCCCCAGTTCGGATCAGTCCCAAATATCGCTGTCTTTACAAGATTGGAGTCTGATATTGTACGTACAATCTTCCTCGCCCCCTCTTCAGTCTTTGCCCCCTCTACCCGATATTCAACAAGTTTGGTGGAGCCCTCACCGTCAGACACAATCATCATGGCAAGATGCTTACAAAGTTTAGTGAGGTGATCAAGGAAAATTCGGTAGTTCTCATTTTTTTCGGTGATCATCTCGTTTTCTGCCATACCGTTGCAGATGATCGAAACCATATCATTCGTGGAGGTATCGCCGTCTACCGTAATCATGTTAAACGTTTTATCGACTGCCTCATGCAGTGCTTCATTGAGTATTTCCGGCTTGATGGCGATGTCGCAAACAATGAAGCCGAGCATGGTGGCCATATTTGGATGGATCATTCCGGAGCCCTTGGCAATTCCGGCCATATTAACAGTTACTCCATCTATTTCGAACGAATCGAACCCCTCTTTGGCAAATGTGTCGGTGGTGAGAATGGCGTTTGCTGCGAGTGATCCCGCAACCTGGCGATCCGATAATTTTGCGGCACTCTCCCGAATCCCTTTTAGTACTTTCTCTGTGGGAAACGGCTCCCCAATTAAACCGGTAGATGCCACTAAAACCGATTCAACAGAAATGCCAAGCTCCTTTGCAGTGGTTTCCGCCATCGCTACAGCACCTTCCCACCCTTTCTGGCCCGTACAGGCATTCGCATTTCCAGAGTTGATCACAATCGCCTGGATGTTGCCATCCTTGATATGCTTTCGGCTGAGTTTAATCGGCTCGGCACAGACGAGATTCTGTGTGAATACTGCGGCCGCTGATGCAGGCTTCTCAGAATAAATGAGCGCCAGATCGCGCCGTTTGGATTTTATTCCCATATGAGCGCCCCACGCTTTTATACCGCGTACATCTGTAAGATTTTGAATCATTGTAGTAGATCGAAGTTAGAATGAAATTTATAAAAGTAGCTGAAACCAATTATGGATTCAGCGGCGGATATTTTAACCCTGTATTCTCCAATAGGCCAAACATCAGGTTCATATTCTGGATCGCCTGCCCCGCAGCCCCTTTCACTAAATTATCGATGGCTGAGATGGTGATAATACGGTTGGTTCGCTCATCGTAGGTTGCAAAGAGATCACAAAAATTGGATCCCCTGACATTCTTGACAGATGGCGGCTGGTCAACTACGCGAACAAAGTGCTCCTTTTCAAAGTAGTTCAGGAAGATATCCTGCACCATCTCTTCATTTACGGCTTTCACCGGCGTAGAATAGGTTGTGGTGAGAATTCCGCGATCGATAGGAAGCAGGTGCGGCGTGAACTGAAGCCGCAGCGGCTTATCGGACACGGTGCCCAGGATCGTTTCAATCTCCGGCGTATGACGGTGATTTTTCAGACCGTACGCAAAAAAGTTACCAAACTGATTCGGAAAGTGAGTAAATGTTTTGGGTGATGCACCCGCCCCCGTCACTCCCGACTTTGAATCTACAATCACCGATTCCGTATCGATATATTTGTGATGCACAAGCGGAAGCAGCGCCAGGATCGTTGAGGTTGGATAACAGCCCGGATTTGCCACAAGATCTGAATTCCGGATATGATCGCGGTTCAGCTCAGGCATGCCGTAAACGGATTTTTTAATATATTCGGGGCACACATGCTTCTTTTCATACCACTTCTCATAAAGCTTTGCAGAATTGAGACGAAAATCTCCCGAAAGGTCCACAATTCTGAACTTTTCAATTCCGTGCTCTTTCACAAAATCCATCGATACGCGATGAGGAAGCGCAAGGAATACCAGGTCCAGCTCATAATCGCTGATGGAGTCGATGGTATTCAGTTCAATATCTGCAATCCCCTCGAGCGAAGGGTGAATCTCGGATATTTTTTTGCCCGCTTTCGATTCCGACGTGATCACTTCGAGTTTTACGTCGGGATGTAAAATAAGCAGCCGGATCAACTCAACACCCGTATACCCGGTAGCCCCGATTACACCAACTTTAAATTTTGATTTCTTTCGACGTTCAACATTCTTCTTTGTACTTCCTTTTGTCATATCAATGGATCGTTGTTCCGGCTTTAATTTCTGAAAATAACTGGTTTAAAATAGAATTTTTTGTTGAGCCATTCACAATATGGGATGCTTCAACGCCTTTATCAATAGCAATCAGGCACGCCTCAATTTTTGGTATCATCCCGCCTTTTATGACGGTTCCAAACAGGGCTTTTACATCCTCCGGAGAGATGGACTGAATTTTTGTTTCCGGCTTGTCCGGATCTTCCATCAGTCCGTCTACATTTGTAATTGCAATAAATGCTTTGGCTTTCATTGCACCGGCAATGTGCCCGGCAAACATATCCGCATTGATGTTATAGTCTTCTCCGTCTTCTCCTGCAGATACCGGTGAGATAACCGGCAGGTAATCACTTTTCAACAGCAGATCAATAAGTTTTGTGTCTACACGGTGTACGTCGCCCACGAATCCAAGATCCACATCTTCGGATCCATTTTCAGTTTCTCTTCTGTAAAGCCTCTTAACGGCCGTTACCATCCTGCCATCTTTGCCGGAGAGTCCCACAGCATTAGCATTCAAGCGGTTCAACCTGTTCACCAGCAAACCGTTCACTTTTCCAGAAAGAGCCTGTTCAACAACTTCCATAGACTCTTTGTGGGTAATGCGGTGTCCGTCGATGAATTTGGACTCTATCCCAGATACTTTGAACAGTGCCCCAATTACCGGACCGCCCCCGTGAACAACTACAGGCTTCACACCGGCACTCTTTAAGATGGCAATCTGTTCTGCCACTTCTTGTTGCGACCGGCTGTCGGTCATAGCATTTCCGCCATATTTAATGACAACCACCTCACCTTCATATCGCTTCAGATATGACGGCTCAAAATGATTAATACGTTTAAGAATTTGATCTTCAGGTTTCACAAATAAAGTTCTGTTGATTAAAGTGCAGATTAACTCTTATAATGTAAGGGATTAGTAGTCAATTCGTTAGTTTAACTCGAATCGATTTATGAATCGATCAAAACATTACTATATTTTCGGCAACATTCTGAACATAATCTGATGAATCTACTAAATCATAAAGGCATCTCATGATCCAGACACTTCTCATTGGAGAAGACAACCAGATCCGCCGTACCCTGCAAGAAACTCTGATTAAGAGAAAACACAGGGTAACCGTTGGAGAGGCGTCGCTTACGTTCTTGAGAAAAATCACTTTAAGCGACTTTACCCTTGTGATTGTCTCTGCCGTCACTAAAAATTCGCTTGATATTTGCAGGCATATCAAGCTGGATCATAACGGGAAACATATTGCACTGGTTACAGTTGTAGACCAGGATAGCCCCGAGAAAATGTATGATGTGCTCGAAGCAGGCGCAGACCAGTGTATTATCGAATCTATTTATGAAGAGAAGCGGCTTCATATGCGGCTGGCGTTTGCAGAAAAAATGGCCAGTGAAAAAGTGCAGCAGCAAATCACGGAGCAGCAGCTGAAAGAGAGCGAGGCAAGAGCCCGCAGTATCCTTGAAACTACGGTAGACGCCATCATTACGATTGATCCGCGCGGCAATATCCGATCATTTAATAAGACAGCTGAAAAACTGTTTGGATATCACTCTTCAGAGGTCATCGGAAAAAATGTAAAGGTGCTGATGCCGGAACCATACAGAGCCGAACACGATGACTACATGAATCACTACCTTGATACCGGCCAGAGAAAAATTATCGGCATTGGCCGTGAAGTTACCGGCAGGCGAAAAGATGGATCGACTTTCCCGATGTACCTGGCCGTTAGCGAAGTTAAACTGCCCGATCAGCACATATTTACCGGCATAGTCCGCGATATTTCCGAGCAGCGGCGTCTTGAACAGGAAGTTCTCCGCATCAGTGAACACGAGCGGCAGCGGATTGGACAGGATCTGCACGACGGTCTCGGACAGATGCTTACAGGAATTGGCCTGATCACCAAAAACCTGTCGCAGCAGCTCGAAAAGGAGCAACATCCGCTTGCCGCTGAAGCATCAGAGATCAGCAGCCTAATTAAAGAGGCCGATGAACAGGCGCGATCGCTTGCCCGCGGACTCGTGCCGGTTGAGTTTGATGAACGTGGCCTGGAAGCCGCATTGGAACGGCTAAAGAACAACGCCGAGAAACTTTTTGATATTGAATGTTCGCTTGAAGTTCTTGGCGAACTCGATCTTGATGACGCCACGCAGGCCATTCACCTCTACAGGATTGCCCAGGAAGGCGTCAGCAACGCCGTTAAACATGGCGGGGCAGATTCCGTATCGATACATCTTGCCTCAACCGATCAGCATATCAGGCTCAGGGTTGTAGACAATGGAACGGGATTCAAGGAAAACTGGGATTCAGAGGGTGGTCTCGGAGTCAGAATTATGCAGTTCAGGGCGAGGCTGGTTGGCGGGAATCTTGAAATCAGCGACGTACCTGAAAAAGGAGCTATCATAACGTGCACAATTCCAGTTATCACAAAAAATAAAATGCGTCAATAATCACATGCCAGCAAAAAAGAAAATATATATTGTAGACGACCATCCCTTAATGAGAAAAGGAATGGCAATGACGCTTGAAAATAGCGTCGAATTTGAGGTTTGCGGTCAGAGCGAGTCTGCAGAAGAAGCGCTGGGTGAAATTCCTGACCTTGCCCCTGATGGCTGCGTTATTGACATCTCGTTGCCGGGGATGAATGGAATTGAGCTTGTGAAAAATCTGCTGGCTCAAATGCCAAATCTAAAAATCCTTGTAGTATCGAGGCACGATGAGGAGCTTTATGCCGAACGGGCTATCCGTGCAGGAGCCAAAGGATATTTGATGAAGCTTGAAGCCGGTGAAGTTTTGGTTAGTGCGGTAAGGCAAATTATGAATGGGGGAATTTATCTGAGCGATAGTATTGGCTCGCAACTTATTATGAAAATAGCTTCCGGCCAGTCAGCAGGCGATAACCCGCTCGAAATTCTCAGCGATCGCGAGCTCGAGGTGTTTGAACTTACCGGGAAAGGACAGTCTACAAAAGATATTGCGCAGCGCCTGCATGTTTCCGTGAAAACCGTGGATACCTACCGGGCCAGGATTAAAGAGAAGATGCAGCTTAAAACGGCAAACGAACTGATTCGCAAAGCTGTACAGTGGGTTGAAGGTGGTTCCGTGTAACGTCAAGTCCAAGTAGAAGTTCCGCGTATAGGTAGTTAAACTATGTATGTGAGGTGCATGTAATATAAAACCCTACAGCTCAGTAGGGGCTCGCCTGATTCAAGCTTCAGGTATTCGCTCTCATTTTCTATATCCAAATGTTTTGATCTTAATCACGTGCCAAACAATCAACAGGCACCGAGAATTTCTAAATAAACATACATACATAGTAATGAAAACTACCATAAACAGTACAATACTAACCTTACTTTTAGCATTCGTCGTAACCACTGCGGGTGTTTTTGCTCAGCAAACCAGGGACCTTCAATATTTCAGAGCTCCGGATAAAACCGGATTAAACGTTTTTGAAACTCC
>CAZKIZ010000032.1:0-2135 GCA_964552935.1 uncultured Rhodohalobacter sp.
CACTACTCCTATCAGCTTTCCGACAACTGGATTGCCAATACTTCGCTGCACTACACCTATGGCCGAGGATATTTCGAGCAGTTTCGGGGAGATGACAATCTCCGGACCTACGGCATAGAGCCGGTTCAGATTGGCGGCGAAACGATCACGAACAGCGATGTAATTCGGAGACGCTGGCTTGACAACGACTTCTACGGCGTGGTTGCGTCAACACAGTACGATCTGCCCGACCAATGGTCACTTACCGTCGGCGGCGGATATAATGAGTACGACGGTGATCATTTTGGCGAAGTAATTTGGGCACGTTTTGCCGGTGACAGCGAAATTGAAGATCGGTATTACGACAATAACGGGTTTAAGACCGATTTCAACATTTACTCTAAATTGAACTATTACCTATCCCCTGAATTTAACCTGTTTGCTGATCTGCAGTATCGTGCCGTTACCTATCGGTTTCTTGGCCTGCGGGTTGATGAAGAGACAGACGACGTGATTGACGTTACACAGCGGGATCGAATTAATTTCATAAATCCAAAATTCGGATTGGTCTACCGCTTTGCTGAAGGTCAGCGGGCTTTTGCATCCCTCAGCGTTGGCGGAAAAGAGCCCACCCGAAGAGATTATGTAGATTCGAGTCCTGAAAGCCGTCCATCTGAAGAGCGGATGTTGGACTACGAACTGGGTTACCAGGGGGAGTTCAGCCGGTTCACTCTTGGGGCCAACGTTTATTACATGCAGTATCGCGACCAGCTGATCCTGACCGGTGCGGTTAATGACGTTGGCGGATATGTCCGTGAAAACGTGGCTGACAGCTACCGGGCCGGTATTGAGCTGCAGGCGGGCGTGCAACTGACCCAACATTTGCAATGGAACGGGAACACCACACTTAGCCGAAACAAAATCGACCGGTTTGAGCGGTTTTTGGATGACTTTGACCAGGGCGGCCAGCAGGTTCAGGTCTATGAAGATGTGGACATTGCATTTTCACCCAGCGTCATCTCAAACTCTATTTTCAGCTACAGGTGGAGAGGCCTGACCTCTGAGTGGGTATCGAAATATGTGGGCCAGCAGTTTTTGGATAATACTCAAACGGACAGCCGCTCCATCGATCCATACTGGATCAACGACCTTCGGTTCAGCTACGCAATGAGTGATCTGCCTTTCTTCGGAAACCTGACCGCTTCGGTTCAGATCAACAACTTGTTTGATGAGAAATACGTCTCAAACGGGTATACATTCGGTTACATTTTAGGCGGGGAGCAAAACTTCAACTACTACTACCCCCAGGCGGGACGAAATGTTCTGGCAAATGTGAAGTTCCGTTTCTAATTACCTGATCACTTCTTACGCTGTATGATACTGAGTCCGGCAGATAACCCTTTGCCGGACTTTTTTTATTTTGCTTATCGATTGAAGTCATTCTACAAGCGTGTACCATCGAGAACCCTGACCAGTTATTGTGGAATCAAATTTTTCCATTGGTGATTGGATAATCAATAATTTATCGTATTTTTACGATGAATAAATTTTCACTCTTAAGCGCCTCTATATGCTATCATTAAAAGATTTACGTAAATCACTTCGTCAAGCTGAGCAGCTTCAGTTTCGGCTTCCGGATGGAAGCCCGGTTCCGTCTCATTTTCATATTACTGAGGCGGGACTTATCACCAAACACTTAATTGATTGCGGGGGCACGATCAGAAAGAAATCTGCACTAACGATGCAGATCTGGTATTCGATTGATTACGATCACAGGCTCAGTCCGGAAAAATTCCTTAAAATTCTTGATAAGACTGAACCATTTCTCGAGAGCAGGGACCTGCCGGTAGAGATTGAGTATCAAACCGATACTATCGGCAAGTACCATCTTGATTTTGACGGAACAGCTTTTCTGCTACTGCCTACGAAAACGGACTGTCTCGCTAAAGAGAAATGCGGATTGCCCGAACCGGCTTCGGTTGAATCTATTGGGCTGAAGGCTGCCACCGCAAATGCCTGTTCTCCCGGCAGCGACTGCTGTTAAAATTGATAAATTAAAAAAGCCGGTAGTCATTTTGACTCCGGCTTTATTGAATAATGTATTCTGACAGACCTTTTTAGTCGTTCGCAGGCTCAATTTGAACCGCCACTTTTGT
>CAZKIZ010000032.1:2235-15679 GCA_964552935.1 uncultured Rhodohalobacter sp.
ACGTCACCTGAAAATGTGATGGCTGTCGCTTCATTGGCGCCGGTTCTCCATACCTGGTTAAAAGGAACAAGTCCGCCAAATATTTCACGGTCCCGTACGCTTGGCCTTCCATATGTAAGAGATACTTCAGTCAGGCCGATGGTCTGGCTGACGGCCGCATTGGGGCTGGCCCATACGCGATCTGTGGTCCGCTCTTGCGCTTGTGTATCTACTGATAAAAAAAGTACCAATAGAATTCCTAATGATAGCAGTCCTGATATTTTCATAGTGTTGCTTAAATTACGTTTCTGTTTTATGCCAGTTGATTATAATGAATCCTGAAGCAAATGCGGAAAATCTTTTTTAAACTTAGCGATTTTCGGCGCGATTATAACCGAGCAGTACCCTGCGTTCGGGTTGTTATTGAAATAGTTTTGATGGTAGTCCTCGGCCACGCTGTAGTTCGTGAGAGGGCTAATCTCAGTTACGATGGGATCATCCCACAAATCGCCGGCGTCTGTTTTCTTAAGTGATTTTTCAGCTGCTTCTTTCTGTTCATCATTGTGGTAAAAGATCGCTGAGCGGTACTGAGGCCCCACATCATTTCCCTGCCGATTGAGAGTTGTCGGGTTATGGGTGTGCCAGAACACCTCGAGCAGTTCCTCAAAGCTGATCACATCGGGGTTATACGTGACCCGCGCCACTTCAGCGTGGCCTGTGTTTCCGCGGACGACCTGCTCATATGTGGGATCTACCACGTGACCGCCGGCATAGCCCGATTCAACGGCTATCACGCCGTTCACTCTTTGATAGATTGCCTCAACGCACCAAAAGCAACCCGCTCCGAATGTTGCCACTTCTGTATCGTCACCTGTCTCATCGCCGTAATTAAGCACTGCCATTGGAATTCCTGTAAGTATTAAAATTAATATCCATTTCATGATCTGTGTAATCTTTTGTGTTCTACCAATTAACGTTCTTAAAACTGTTTACGTGCCATTTGCGAAACTATAAAAGTTTCGGAATCATTCGTCCATAACCGCTTTCAGAATGGCCAGATCAACGGTATAAAAATTGTGCCTAATATCCAAAACAAGAGGTTCAGCGGCACACCAATTTTAAAGAAATCGACGACCTCATACTGCCCGGGTCCGTAGATCATCGTATTTGTCTGGTATCCGAAAGGTGTAATAAGGCTGAGGGAAGCCGCAAATGTAACCGAGTATAGAAACGGCTCAGGGGCAACGCCAACGGTTTCTGCCGCCTGAATTGCAATAGGTGCAAGCAGTGCTGCCGAGGCATTGTTAGACATTACGGCGGTAATAATGAGGGTAAAAAAGAAAAAGCCGGACATCAGCGCAGTCGGGCCAAATCCAGCCAGTACATCTATCATCCCGCCCGCCATCAATTCTGCGGTTCCTGTCTTATCCATGGCCGTTCCCAACGGCAGAACGCCTGCCAGCAGCATCACAACTTTCCAGTTAACGGCCTCGTACGCTTCGCTCGTCTTCAGGCACCCTGTCAAAACCATTAAAATTACGCCCGCAATTGCGCTTATCACGATTGACGTGAATCCCAGTGCTGCAGCCAGTACCACCCCGGCAATAATAGCGATTGATGTGACCGTCTTATCTTCCCGGTGTGTTAAAATATCGGGCTCTGACACCATCAGCAGAGCCGGTGATGATTCAATTTCGTTTAGTCGCTCAGAGTTCATAGACAAAAGAAGAGAATCGCCACCGGAAAGCTTCAGATCTGCAAGATCATCATGCTTAACCTTTCCTCTCTGGCGTATAGCCAGTGGTAAAGCGCCCATCTTTTCATAGAGGTGAAATTCGCTCAGCCTTGAGCCCTCAAGACCTGAATCGGGGGCTACTACAGCCTCTACAACAGCATCCCGGCCGTGCTCAAGATCAACATCAAACCACTCGTGCTCCGGCCGCAACGTAACGTCTTCCCGCTTCATCAGTTTTTTAATCTCGTCAGCATTCCCCCTGATACGCAGCACATCCCCCTCTTCTAAAATGATCTTTCCCCGGTGTGCCGAGCTGTTCATTTCCGGTTTGAATACGCGAATGATATCAAGATCCAGATGCCGGGTCATATCATCGTGATCGAGAGTTTTGCCAATGAGATCAGAGCCGGGATTAATTACAATATCTGTCAGAAACTCCTGCATCTCGAATCCTTTGGTAAGGTCTTCCTCCTTCCTGCGCTCCGGAATCATCTTAATTCCTACCGTAAAAAGAAACAGAAGGCCGGAGGCCAGGAAGATGAGTCCCATCCCCGTAAACTCAAACATACCAATTGCGTCCAATCCCCTCTCTACAGCGATGGAACTCACCAAAATATTTGTGGATGTTCCGATCAGTGTACAAACGCCCCCAAACATTCCGGCAAATGAGAGAGGGATGAGCAATTTGGAGGGGCTGACACCAACCCTTGTTGATATACTCATCATTACCGGTATAAATATGGCCACCGCAGCCGTGTTATTGATAAACGCCGATATCACCCCCACGAATATCAACAGAGAAAGAAACCAGTAGTTGAAGTTTTCCTGCATCCGCGAGGAGAAAAAATCACCTGCCACATTCAGGATACCGGTACGCCTGACCCCTTCACTCAAAATAAACATTGCGGCAACGGTAACGGTAGCCGGGTTGCTGAAGCCTGACAGTCCCTCGCGCGGCGTAAGGACTCCTGTTATCATCAGGCTGACCATAACTATGATTGCGGCCATATCGTAACTGACGTAGTCTGTTACAAACAGAAAGATTGCCACAACAATTAAAAACAGGACAAATCCAATCTCAATAGTCATCGATTCTTTTTTCCGAATTGAAAGACAACCATTTAATGAACTTCAAACTCGGTGGAAATGCAACCTTTAGGATAAAAAAAACCGCACAACTACTCTTTTAAGCAATTGGCGGCTCTATAGTTACCCTGTATACTCAAAAACCGGGTCAATTCATCTTCAGCACAACCCTAAAACGAGCTTTATTGTTAATCATCTGCCCATAAGCCTCATTCACATCATCCAAAGAGTAGGTTTCGATCATCGGCTTGGTGCCGGTCATGGCGCTGAAATTGAGAGTATCTTCCGAATCTTTTGCTGTTCCGCTCGGCCAGCCGCTCACCTGCTTTCGCCCCATGATGAGAGTAAAGGGTGACACCTCAAATGTTTCGCCTGTGGCTGCAAGCACCAGCAGGTTTCCCTCGAGGCCCAGACCGCCGGCAATCTCACCTATAATTTCTGTGTTTGGTGCTGTGGCAATAATCACGCGTGCGCCGCCCAGTTTTTGTAGTTCTTCAACCGCATTCTGCTTCTTTGCATTGATGAAATGGTGCGCTCCAAGGTCTTTTGCAAGTTTCTCTTTATCATCGCTTGTAGAGATGGCCACTGTTTTGAACCCCATTTTTGCGGCATACTGCACCGCAAGATGCCCGAGTCCGCCAATCCCCTGTACTGCTACTAAATCTCCGGCTTGTGCCCCGGTGTTTTTCAGTGAGTTGAACGTTGTAATTCCGGCACATAGCAGAGGAGCTGCATCTTCAGAACTCAGCTCGTCCGGCACGGCAGCAACAGCCTCCTGGGGCGCAACCATATATTCGGCATAGCCTCCGTCGTAGCTGATTCCCGCAACTTTACCGTTCTCACAATTTATGAAGTCACCTTTTCTGCACGGGTTACACGTAAAGCAGTGGCCACCGTGCCAGCCTACTCCCACACGCTCTCCTTTTTTCCAGGTAGTTACGTTGCTTCCGGTTTTCTCTACTTTTCCAACAACCTCATGCCCCGGAACTCTGGGATATTCTATACCGGGAAATAGTCCGTCTTTGACCATGGCATCGCTGTGACAAATTCCACAAGCCTCCACTTTAATTAGCACTTCATTTTCTTTTGGTTCAGGTATTTGAAGATCAACTATCTCAAAATCGGTGCCGGGTTCCTTTACATGTGCTGCTTTCATAAGTCACTCCATTTTGTGTTAAAGTTTAATATTAAATAACGGCAGGCAGCGGGTCACCATTCCGGAGTGATGGTAGGTGTCACTTGCGTCAATTTCATGACCGATTTTCCCCAGATCTTTACATATGATCCAGAATTCGATTTAAAAGAATGGCAAATCTAAGAATCAAACTCAGGTTACGACTACCCGAGCAGTTTCCGGCGGCTATCGGGAATTGCGGAGAGGCGTCTTTTCAAGATTGGTGAGTTGGAGCGGGAAGATTCCTCCGATCGTTCATCATTACGACACAATTGTATTTTGTCCAACGAGCAGTCGCATGGATAGCAGAGCACCGATGAGTGTCGAAATGAACGCGATCAAAAAGATGGTGGGCATTGTTACTCCCTGATCCAGCCACCAGCCCATCAGAAACGGACTTGCTGCCGTGCTTACTACCATTATTGAAGAGAACAGGCTTCTTACGGTTCCAATCATTCCGGTACCAAACATTTCCGCCCAGAGAGCCGACTTAATGGAGCCGGCCATTCCAAATGTTGCACCGAATAGTCCCATATAGACAAACGCTGTCCACGGAGCTGAAATGAACGCCCCAAATGGCAATCCAATGATCATCGGAATCATAAAAAACGGGAACATTTTATGAGCCGTAAACCTGTCCACAAGCGGTCCTGTTGTAAGCCCCATTATTATTCGGGTGGCGGCAAATGCAACGAAGGCGGATGCAATAATTCCGGCTGTCCATCCCATTTGATCAGCAAATGAGACCTGATACAGAAAAAGACCTGTTGCCCAGAATGGGGGCAGCAGTATTGCAGGGAGCACAAACAAAAGTTTCGGATGTTTGAGCATAATTTTATAGCTCTTCTTGGTAGAAACATCTCTTTTTCGCTCATCATCTTTTTCAGAAACAGTCCGGCTTTTACTAACTAAAAACCAGATCAGGGGAATCATAACGAAGAGGATTAAAGCTGAAATAATACCCCATGTCGTTCTCCAGTGAAATGCCGTAAGCAGTCCCGCTATTGCGATTGGAAAGACCGCCTCACCAAGCGGAAAACCGAGACTTGAAATACTGAGAGCCTTCCCGCGCTGATGATCATAGAACCGGGCCATTGTTGTTTGGGCTGTATGGCCGCTGAGACCCTGCCCCATTAACCGCAGTAAAATCAAAGAAATGAAAAGAATGGATACATGCCACGATATCGTCATCAAAATTGCGGAGGTCAGCAATCCACATGCAACTAAAACACTATATCTTCGAAGCTGTATCCGGTCGATCCATTGGCCAAGGTAGGGCAGCGAAAAGGCACTGACAAGCGTCGCTGCAGAATAGAGAGTCCCAAAAGTAGCATTGGTCAGATTAAATGCAGTAAGAAAAAAGGGCACGAAAAGAGCAATCAAAAACGTCTGTCCAAAACTGGAAAAAAATGTCAGAGATACAGCGAAAGAAAGTAGTTTTCTCTCCTTCAGCGCAAAAGCGATATAGGTCATTTTATTGTCAATCATATATAAGCAAACCTCAAAAATACGGCTTTTTATCTCCAATTGAAGGGTTTTAGTTTATAAAACCCCGAAAGCGCTTTTACTGAAGGTATTCCGCTGAATCACAGATTAGACGCTTTACGAAAAGTTTTTTATCCGGGTATTATTACCAGCAAGAAGAATCTTATCGCACATAAAAGTTCGGAACAGATCCACGTCTTTACGCCACTGAACCAGGGGGAAGAGTGATGCGCTGCGAAAAATAATTTTAAAATTTTACTTCGTGCCTATTGTGGAAGAACTGTGGAATCCGTAATTTAGTTTAACATTAAACAATTAAATGTAAACCTTAAACTAAATAATGATATGGCTACTGACACATTAACTAAATGGACCATCGACACTGCACACTCTGAAATCACGTTCAAGGTGAAGCACCTTGTGATCTCAACCGTAACCGGAAAATTCAAGGAGTTTGATGCGGCGATTGAAACGGATAACGAAGACTTCGAAGATGCGAAAATCACGTTTGAAGCAGCGATCAACAGCATCGATACCGGGAATGTAGATCGTGATAATCACCTGAAATCAGATGATTTCTTCAATGCGGCTGAGCATCCTAAGCTTACATTTGTTTCCAAGTCGTTCAACAGAAGCGGTGATGGAGAGTACAGGCTGATTGGAGACCTTTCCATTCGCGGAACAACAAAAACCGTGGAACTGACCGCAGAATACGGCGGAACTGTTCGCGATCCTTATGGCAATACAAAAGCCGGGTTTGACGTGAGCGGAAAACTGAACCGGAAAGAGTTTGGCCTGAACTGGAGCGCTGTTACCGAAGCAGGCAATCTTGTTGTATCCGATGAAGTGAAACTGAACCTGAATGTTCAGTTTACTATGAACTGATTAGTATAGTGGAATAACCCTCCAAGGGTTCCAAACCCTTGGAGGGTTTCCATCTATTATCTTCACACCCTCACATTCTGCCCAAACAGGATGGCGTTCAGAAACAGCCGGCTGGTGGTGTGCCAGTAGCTTCTGAAGTTGGGGTTTTCGGAGAAGAGGATCACTTTCCCGCTTCCCTCCTGCGATACTAAGAGTGCTGCTGTTCCGCGAATTCGATCCAGGTTGGCATCATTCACAAATCCCGCTATCAGCGGATCTTCGGTAAATTGAGCCACGGTTCCGTAAGGATTTTCACTCGGCTTTAAAAAATTACTGCTCTGTTTGATAAAAAGCTGTCTGCGATCTTTCACGCCAAACGCAATCGGGTTGGATGGATCGATATCCGCTTCCAGGATCACACCGGGAATGGAATTGGCACGCCTGCGGTCATCCCGCTCTTCATAATTGAAACGTGATCCATCTGGGGTTAACTCCGGCGAGTCGGCAACCAGATTTTCACTCACCAGTTCCTGCTGAATGGCCCATGCACTTGCACGGCCGCTGGTGATCAGCACTCCTCCGTTTCGTACCCATCTGAGCAGTTCCTCTGTCGTATCATCACTCCATCCATTGTAATTTCCATCTACCAGTACAATGGTGTTGTATCGCTGCAGGTCGGCACGCGGAAAAACATCTGAATCGATCTTAGTGATACCAATTCCGGCATGTCTGTTCAGCAGAAACCACGCTTCGCCCGCTTCGGTTGAACGGACGCCATTGCCAAAGACGATCGCTGCTTCCGGTTTGTCGACCACCTGCGCATTCCGGCTTCCGAGATCGATCCCGGAACGGCTCAGACCGGTATCCACGGCGTGAAACGTCAGATCAAACTCATCTGCGGTTGATTCGATGATTTCGAACAACTCCCTGCCCGAAATCTGCTGCTCCGCTACCGCTACGATCACCGAACCGTATCCAAATTCCACTTCACCCGTGCGAGTTTGCGAAACAAACGGCTGATGTGCAGATCGTACAATCAGATCCTCATCCAGCAGTCTGTAGAGTGCTGCCGGGGCGTTGTAGTCACTCCATTGCAAAAGATATGCGTAATCGGTTTGTCCGCCCTCCACGCTGCCGGATCGTTCAGGCAGTTCCGAAACTGCTGTTCCCCAACCTCTCTGGTAGCTGCCGGATTCCACCTTTGCATACTGAATTCCATACCCCTGAACCTGCGACCACGCGGTGATATCATAAAATACGCTGTCGGCAAAGCTGGTATGTGATTCAAAAATATCGTGAACGATATGGTAATTTGGCTGGCTTGTCGGTACAACAAAACCGCTGCCCGGCCTGAACGTTTTTCCTTCCACTGTTTCTGTCTCTTCTACGGCATACACATCTACGCTGTGCGTAAGCAGGAGATTGAGAAATTTATCGGTTAGCGTAATATCACCTGAATCGCCGAAATAGTATGCACGAACCGGCTGCGATTCCGCTTTATCGACCGCAGTCTGGAAAAAATCTTTCTGATATTCCAGAAGCGTCTCTTTTTCGGCAACTCCTGCCCGCACGGTGGCTATACCTGTGTAGAGATGTTGTTTGATGGTAGATTCAAACGTCACATCACCGGAGACACTCTCCTGTACCAGGCCGCGGGAACTTCCTACTTCAAACGTTATGCCCACCCCACCCAGGATATCGGGATAGGTGGAGCCGTAAATTGGTGAAATGTTATCAAATACCTCTTTGGTCCAGTAGAGTGCGCCAAGTTCATCCAGTGCATCGGTTTGATACCCGGAAATCAGCGGGCTGAGATACTCATAGCGATATTCCGGGATGATCGGGTTCCAGGTTCGCTCCGGCTGCGTGGGCTCCAGGTAGTAGGTGCTATTGGTGCCCATCTCGTGAAAATCGATTTGGATATTGGGGAACCACTGCTGGTAGAAATCAACCCGGTTTTGACTCTCCTGCTGCGTAACGGCAAACCAGTCGCGGTTCAGATCGTGCAGAAAATGGTTGCTACGTCCATTCGGCCACCCTTCGATGTGTTCGATATCATAGGGATCGGCAACGGCCGGAAAGGATTTATAGCTGTTGTGCCAGTGCGCGGCCCGGTCACGACCGTCCGGGTTTTGAGCCGGATCAAGCAGAATAACCGACTCATCCAGAAAATGGAGCGTCTCCTCACTTTCACCCGCCACAAAATAGTAGGCGGTCAGGAGCGCTGTCTCTCCGCTGGACGATTCGTTTCCATGCACGCTGTACGCCAGCGAGATGATCGATTTGGCTGATTCCAAATCTACAAACGGAGCATCCGGATCGAGCAGCGTTAAGTGCTCCTGGCGAATCTCATCCAGGTTTCCGTGATTTTCGGGTGATGTAATCGTAAAGATCACCTGCGGACGAAGCTGCACCGTCTGGCCGATCTCCTGAATGGTGGCCCTGTCCGATAGCCGCGCCAGCTCTCCAAGGTACGCCACAATGCGGTCGTGCCGCGTGTAGTGAGTGCCGATCGGGTATCCCAAAAACTCCTCGGGAGTGGGAATCGCTTCGTTAAACTCCGTCTCATCCGGAAAGTAGTAGTCGTGCTGGGCCGTTAACGCCGGAGTGATGAGCATCGCAATCAAGCCGGTAAGTAAGATCGGTTTCAGCAGAGTCAGAACTTTATGTATGCCTGTAGTGATAGATTTCATTGGATTTGGTTTATTGAATCGATTTGGTTGATAATTCTTAAAAGCTTCGCCTTCGGTAGATGTTGAAAATAGATATAAATGCCTCGTATTCATTCCAACTGAAATACCACAAAGGCCCGAGGACGCTAAATTCCACAAAGATATTTTCAATGCCTTAACTTTGTATACCTCCGCGTCTCAGCACCTCCGCGGTAAAATCATATGTATCAATCCCCGAAATTCACATTCGGGTTCGAAGTAATCTCCGAGTTGGTGATCGGGAAAAAGATGCCGGGATTTACGCGTGAAGAACTCCACCGCGGCGACGATTTCTCAAACCGGTAGAGATCAGCCAGCCGGCGTCCCTGCAGAAAGAGGTTTACCTGCCGGGAGTGCTCAAGCAGTTCCCGCTCAGTGATCTGACCACTGTAATCAGTGAGGCCGTCCAGGGATCGCAAATTGTTGATCGCCTCCGAAAACGCCCCTTCATCCTGACGCGCTGCAGCGTCTTCTGCAATGATCAGGTACAACTCGCGCGCCGAAACAATTGTGTAATCGGCGAACTCATTTGCACCTGTAAACTCCTCAATCTCACGAACCAGGTAAGGTGCCGGAATCTGGTCGATCGGATCTTCCAGCGTTACGCTCTCCACCCGTGTGTTATCGGATGTAGGCTGAACGTATGTATCATCAATCCGGAGCTCCAATCGCTCGTTCACCTGGAATGCGAGATTATTGCTGGGCGTTTCGGAGGTCACCACAATCCGGTATCTCCAGTCGTTTGCCGACCCGATCGCAGCCAGTGCATCTTCGGCAGCCGACACTGCACTGCTGCTTTCCACAAGTGGATTCTGTGTATCAAGCTGAGGTTTCAACCTGTCCCATAGTGCCCTGGAGTAGAGTGCTCTTGCTTTAACGGCCAGCAACCGGGTTTCCCAATCTGAGCCGGATGAGGCCAGCTCAAGTCCGCTTTCTGTATACTCAATTGCCGTGTCAATCAGTTCGCGTAGATTCTCCCTTCCGATCGGGTGGCCTGCTTCCTGCCGGTCTGAGATCACAAAATTATCGAAGGAGTCGGCGATGGTCAGATAAACGATCGACCCGTAGAGATAGCTTCGAACCAGCGGCGTGATGTTTTGAAGAGATCCCTCTTCACGAAACGCTTCAATTCGCTGAATGGCGTTGTCGGCGGTCCAGCGCGCTTCATTGATGGAGGCGTATGCACCGTCCACAAATTCGTTCAGCGGATCATCGGTTTCACCCTGGTTGAGTGCCAGCCAGGCGTCCCGGGTTCCGATCCACGTTAGTTCATCCGTAACGGTTGAGTAGGGAGCCAGCAGATTTCCCAGTCCGCGGGTAAGCGTGGCTTCCGCTCCGTTTGCGATGGCCGGGGCCGCGGCCGGATTATTCAGATCCTCTTCGATCAGGCTGTTCGGATTATCCACATCCAGCACATCGCAGGAGAGAAGCCCAAAACTCCCGATTAAAATAAGAGTCAGTAATCGTCCTTTAAGTTCTGTAATTCGGTTCATTGTTCTGTTTCGTTTAAGTTCGTTGGTATCCGTTTTGCTGTTTGATCGTTTCATTTTCAAATCCCCAGGTTTACAGTGAAGAGGACACGTCGCGGCAACGGCATATTCCAGGCGTCGGTACCTAAAAGAAAGTTATTCTCGAGGTCGTTACTGCCGCCGCGGCCAATTGCGTTCACTTCAGGATCCACTCCGGGATATTTGGTCCAGAGAGCCAGGTTTCTTCCCGAAACGGTGAAGGATGCTCTTCTCAGGTTCAGCCGGTTCAGCAGATCGCCCGGAAGCTCATAGGTAAAACTCACTTCACGGAGACGGATAAAATCTGCCGGCTGGATCACATTCAATCCCGCAAACGGGTCGAGAGCAAGCAGATCGTTAATCCACTCATTCGCGGCATTGAGCCGTACCTGGCCATCATTTTGAGGATTGAAATTTGAGTCTAATCCGCCGGTCATGTAATCCCGCTCTACGCGTGCGGCATCCGGTGTATTCCTGCCAATCCCCGCACTTCGCTGCCTGAATCCGTCGGTGAGGTTGTTCACATAATAGTTTCCGGCCCGGTATTCAAAAAGCGTGTAGAGCTTAAAGTTTCTAAAACGAACCGTTCCGCCGAACGATCCCTGCCAGTCGGGAGTAGGTTTGCCGAGATGGTGGTCGAGCGGGTCGCCGTTGCCGCTTTCATCGGCCAGAAGCACAAAGTTATTCAGATCTTCCAGGCTTGCTGTGCCTGGCGTGAGGCTGTTCAGGTAGTCGAGCACCAGGCTTTGATCCGCCGGAGTACCGGGAGCTACACCTGATGCATCACGCCCAAGAGTTTCAAGCAGACCGCGTGCATCGAGCGGCAATTGTCCTGACGGTACGCTTAATAGTTTAGCGCCAAAATTGGTTCCGGGTGCATAGCCCTCTCTCAAAAACTGACGATACCGGGGATAGCTGCCTCCAACTTTGATCGGGGCGGCACCGCCAAGGTCAGTAACCTGCTCCCAGAGGTAGGCGGCATTGGTAAAGAATTCGGCCGACCAATTTGCACGGTTCAGCACATTAAACTGCAGACCCAGCTCTACACCTTTTCCTTTCAGCTCTCCGATGTTATCGAGCTGAGGCTGAAGAAATCCGCCGCTGGTAGGAAAGTTTCGCTGAACAAGCGCATCGGTAACAGTTCGGTCCCAGTAGGTTGCTTCCGCAGTAATCCGCTCGTTGAAGAGTCCCACATCGAGCCCCAGTTCATATTCAGTTGAGACTTCGGGTCGAAGATTCGGATTTCCGAGATTTTCAGGTACAATTCCGGCCCCGCTTCCGCTGGTCAGTGATGTGTAGGTTGTGAGCGCATCAAAAGCACCCGGCTGCAGGCCCGACTGCCCCACAGCGGCACGCACTCTCAGAGACGATATCGTATTTCTTTGCTGCCAGAACGGTGCATCGGAAATCACAAATGAGAGCGATGCCTTCGGATAAAACACGGTATTAAACTCGGAGCCAAATGCACTATGGGCATCAAACCGGCCTCCAACAGTTGCAAAAATGTAGTCATCAAAACCGAGCTGTTCCTGGATGAAAAGTCCCGCCTGGGTCTCTTCAATATACTGTTCAGACAGATTTTGATTGGCTGCAGCGCCGGTCACATTTAGACCCGGGCCGGGAAAGTTTACCGCCGTCCCGCTGCGCACCAGGTTTTGCTGCTGATAGACCTGGAAACCACCGATCAAAGTAGACTCAAATCGCGGCCCAAACTGATTCTGTATTGTCGCTTTCACATCGGCCGTGAGATTCAGGTTGGATCGCTCCGATGTACGGCGTGCCCCTTCAGTTTCAATACTTGCGTAGTTGTTGACATTCCAGCCAAACGGACGTGTCGATTCACTAAACTGACTGGTGTAACTTGCGCCGAATGTTCCATCGATCGTCAGAAATTCAACCGGGCGATAATTCAGGCCCACATTTGTATTGAATGCATTCACATCCTGGCTGACGGTCTGCTGAAGCCGCTCTTGTATCGTAGAGTTGTAGGATGCGCCCGACCGGTTGTTGTGTCCTACCAGCTCCGGTTTTCCATGTATGGCACCGGATGTTACTCCCTGCACATTATTTCCGGTCTGAAATGTTTCAAGGCGTGAATCGGTGTACGATGTCCCAAACCGAACCTGCAGATTGTCCGTCGGAAACAGGCTGATGTTTGCTGATGTCTGAAACCGGTTCAGATTATCATTAGCCAGCGGACCAAAGCCTTCCGGGTAGGGAATATTTTCGCCGGTATGGGGACCATCCTCACCTGTCCATCTGAAATTCACATAGTAGGTTACACCCTCTCTGCCGCCGCTGATCGAACCGGAATACTCCTGGTTATGTCCGGTTTCATAAAGCTGATGCACATAATTTTCGGAGACCAGTTCATACGGATTGATCTGTCGGTTGAAATAGGTGCTCATGGTGTCTGCCTGAGCCTGGGTTCGTGCAAAACCGGTATTATCCGGAAATACTTTGGGATAATTGATAAATCCCTGCGACACGCGGAAATCGAATTGAGGATCATTCACCCGTCCGTTCTTGGTAAAGACCTGAATTACGCCATTCGAAGCTTCCGTGCCATAGAGTGTAGCTGCGGCGGCCCCCTTAAGCACTTCAATCCGGTCGATCGATTCGGGGTTGATATCATCCAGCCGCGATGGCGATGCACTTCCGCCGGCACTAACTGAGCCGCCAAAACCGCCGCCGCCATCTACTCGAACTCCATCCACAAACACAATTGGCTCATTGCTTTGGGACAGACTTGAAGATCCGCGAATTCTGATTCTTGATCCTTCACCTGTAACGCCGCTCGAGGGCAGGCCTACCATGCCGGGCACCCGGCCCTGCAATGCGTCCGAAAAGTTCTGGAGCGGGGTACTTTGCAGCTCTGCCGCGCCGATCACCCCTACGGTAT
>CAZKIZ010000033.1:0-165 GCA_964552935.1 uncultured Rhodohalobacter sp.
TCGTAAGACAACAGATTTACAGTCTGCCCCAGTTGGCCGCTTTGGTATCCCCCCAGTTATGAGCCAGTGGCCGGATTCGAACCGACGACCGACGGTTTACAAAACCGTTGCTCTACCCCTGAGCTACACTGGCAATTTCAATATGTCAAAATAATCTTTCTATGA
>CAZKIZ010000033.1:265-15635 GCA_964552935.1 uncultured Rhodohalobacter sp.
CGAAATCCTTCGGGACTCTACCCCTGAGCTACACTGGCAATTTCAATATGTCAAAATAATCTTTCTATGACCCGTCACTTTAAAATGAACCAGTCAGACCAGACGGTTTATCCCGAAATCCTTCGGGACTCTACCCCTGAGCTACACTGGCAATTTCAATATGTCAAATTTTAAAAAAACGCTCTACGACAAAATCGGGTAGATTGATACTCTATTACATTACCTTAAATGGCATTTCATTGACTGCTTGAAAAAAAATTGAGCATGTCAACGACTCTGCCACAGAGGCAGTCAAAATTTCAACACAGCAGTTTTGGCCATTTTTAACTTATCCAAAACCGCGTCTCTGAGTAACAATCCACCGCATCACAGTATTTTACGCCATCAATCAGCGCTGATATACCGCTCTCGCTTTCGTTTCATTGAAAGACCTGAAATCTAAAAACATATTTAGAACTAATCAACAAAAAAGAGAACAATATTTTTATTTTTTATCCAGCTTTCTTTTCCTCTCCCTCCGGTGCCGATCATAAAGCAGTTTCGCCCCCACACCCAGCACAATAACAATGAGCACAAACCATCCGTATAAATTAAGATAATGACCTATTATCTGCCAGTTTTCGTGCACGAGCCAGCCGAGTCCCAACAACACTAAATTCCAAAGTAAAGAACTAATCGTTGAACTGATTACAGTAGAATAAATGCGGGTTTTCGTCAAACCGGCCGTTATAGATATTACCGATCGTGTACCCGCCAGAAACCTGTTAGCAATAATAACGCCCTGCCCCCACCGATGCATCCATCGCTTTCCGCGATCGAAATACTTCACATCCACGAACCTCATCAGCCAAAAGTTTTTACGCTCTCTTTCAATCTTATCTCCAAAATAGTAACCGATCGCATACATATTCATGAATCCTACCACAGAGGCGATGGTTGTTACAAAAAGCAGCCCGTTAAAACTGACAATTTGTTCAGCGGCAAGATAGCCGCCAAACGCAACCAATATATCTCCCGGAATAGGAGGGACTACGTTTTCCAGGTACGAGATAAACGCAAAAATGGCGTATATCTTAAGCGGCGCGAGAGTAAATATCCAATCTACAAGATCATTGGTTAACGCTTCCATACTTCTACTTTCGCTTAATCAAAACTACGCTGTGAACAGCAATTCCCTCTAAGCGACCGATGGCCCCCATTTTTTCATGGGTTGTTGCCTTGATTGAAACATCCCCCGGGTCGCACTCAAGCAATTCTGAAATGCGCTCTTTCATCGACGGAATGTGAGGACTCATTTTTGGCTCTTCAGCCACAATCGTTGCATCCACGTTTCCAACCTCATAACCTTCAGATGCTATCATCTTAATCACCTGCTGCAATAAAACGGAGCTATCAGCATCCTTAAATCGGGGATCCGTATCCGGAAAATGCGTACCAATATCGCCCAGGGACGCAGCACCTAAGAACGCATCCGCTATTGAGTGAAGGAGCACATCTGCATCAGAATGTCCTTTGAGTCCACGATCGTAAGGAATTTCCAATCCTCCCAGTATTAGCTTTCTGCCATCTGCAAACTGGTGCACATCGTAGCCAAGGCCTATTCTGAATTTCATATTATGCACTCTGTGTTTTTTCTTCGATCAATAGCTTCGCAATTTTAAAATCGAGAGGATATGTTAACTTAAAATTATCTCTGCTCGCCTCTACAACTTGAATCTCACCGCCAGCCATCTCCACTAATGAAGCATCATCCGTTCCAATAGCACCTGTGTGACGGGCATTTTTATAAGCCTTCAGAAGTATATGACGCCTGAAAATTTGTGGCGTTTGAGCCTGCCACAGCTCCGAGCGATCAGGTGTGCCGAGTACCTGATTCTTACTGCCCACTTTTTTTATTGTGTCTTTAACCGGTACACCAAGAATTGCTCCGCCGGTTTTAAAGGCGGCATCAAGACAATTGTTTACAGCTGATTTCGAAACAAAAGGCCTGACCGCATCGTGAACGGCCACCAGATCGATCTCCTCTCCCACTGTTTCCAGCGCATTGAAAATAGAATCCTGACGCTCAGCACCACCCTGAACAACCCGGGTTACATATCCCGGAAAAAGACGCTGCAGAATCTCTTCTGTCTGCTCTTTAAACGGGTCCGATGTTGAAACAACAATCTCTGAGAGCCCGGAAAGCCCGGAAAAACAGGATAGAGTATGCTCCAGAACGGTGTGCTTGCCGAGCTGCATATATGGTTTTGGGATATCAGCTTCCATGCGTTTACCAACACCGGCAGCGGGAACTATCAAAGAAAAAAGCGGCCTATCCACAGAACAACCGGTTTAAATAATCAGCATCGCATCGCCGAAAGTGAAAAACCTGTAATCTTTCTCTTTCGCCTCTTCATACGCTTTCATGATGAAGTCGTAGCTTCCAAAAGCTGCTGCCAGCATCAGGAGAGTTGACTCGGGCCGGTGAAAGTTGGTGATCACAGCTTCGGTTATTTTAAAATCGTAATCGGGATAAATGAACTTATCCGTCCAGCCGGTACCCGGTTTCGACATCCCGCTGGCCATCACGCTGGTTTCAATAACACGAACGGCTGATGTGCCACAGGCAATTACTTTGCTGTCTTTGCTTTTCAGTGCCGTATTAATTTTGTCGGACGTCTCCTGTGATATCAGGAAATTCTCCGAATCCATTCTGTGCTTTGTAAGGTCTTCAACCTCAACATTACGGAATGTGCCCCAGCCGATATGAAGGGTAACGGGTAAAAATTCAGCCCCTTTCTTCTCAATTTTTTCCACCAGCTCTTCCGTGAAGTGCATCCCGGCCGTGGGTGCTGCTACAGCTCCGCGTTCTTTAGCAAATATGGTTTGATACCGCTCCTTATCCTCTTCTACCGGCTCTCGCTCGATAAACGGCGGCAGGGGCATATCACCAATCGTATCCAGCCGCCTGTAAAGATCTTCATTCGGCCCGTCGTACAGAAACCGAATGGTTCGTCCGCGGGAAGTAGTATTATCCACAACTTCTGCCATCAGATCTTCTCCAAAATAGAGTTTGTTACCTATCCTGATTTTTCTGGCCGGTTCAACCAACACATCCCAAAGCATGTTTTCAGGCATCAGCTCCCTCAGAAGAAAAACTTCTATGTCTGCATCTGTCTTCTCTTTTTTACCTTTTAACTTGGCAGGAAACACTTTTGTGTTATTGTAAATGATTACATCACCTTCATTCACATATTTGTGAATGTCAGAAAAAGTCTCGTGCTTGATTGACTGATCTTCTCTGTTCAGAACCATCAATTTGGATGAGTCTCTTGGATTCTGAGGATGTTCGGGAACATTAAAATCTTCGATTTCGAATTTGAAATCCGTAAGTTTCATTTTCATGCGGCGACAGACTTTTAATTACGTTTTAAAAAAATTTATAGCTTGATAATATACCGGTTTTTTTAACCTACAACAAAACCAAGTTCACAGAGAACGCATTGCACCGGCAGTAATTCTTTACTGTTTGTCATTTTTTTTTGAATCCCGTGAAATTGTTTACTAAGTCGTAGCGTTTATGTATTATCATCTACACTGAATGAACTCAATTTTTTGTGCCATGAAAATTTTAACACTTCTGTTCTCCATTACTTTTTTTTCAGTTTCTATTGCAGATGCACAGCTAAGAGATGATCTGAGTGGTCCCTCAGAGTACAGCGGAATCGTATCTACCGACAATACACCTTCATCAGGAAGCTGGATGAACGCGCTAAATATGACTATGAATCACTCTTATTCTATGACTTTCAGTAGTTTTGGCGGGCAGATGCAGAATATAAACGCGTATACAAATTCTATGCTCTTTGATATAAGTGAAAATCTGGACGCGCAGGTCGACATATCATTTCTTCATTCTCCTTTCGGTAACAGTTTCATGACAAACGAAAGTCTTGGCTCGCGCATTCTTATCGACCGGGCACGTCTCGACTATCAAATTTCTGACCGCGCAAATATTTCACTCGAGTTTTCACAGCGTCCATATCACTACTCCCCGTTTGGTTACGGCGGACATGGATACAACAGAGGTTATTATTCACCGTTTGACAGGCGTTCTGCCTGGTAGCAGTATTTATTAAATGGCAGATAGCAATCAAGTCAACGAAGAATCTTCGCTCCTGCTTAATGCAGCGCTGGGTTTTTTGGGTTTTCTACTTTTCATTTTAGTTTTTTCCCTCATAACGAGGCTTATCTACCCAAGAATCGTATCTGACAGATCTGAACAGGACCCGGCCCTGATCAGCAACGTCATTCAGATCGAAGTTTTAAATGGGTGCGGAATACCGGGATTGGCTACAGCCTACACCGGTACCCTTCGCAGTTACGGGTTCGACGTTGTAGAGACAGGTAATTTTGACCACTTTAATGTTGAAAATTCTATTATAATTTCGCGCAGCAACCAGTTCGAAAACGCAAAGCGAGTTGCAGCCGCACTAGGTATTGATGAGGGCCAAATTTTAAGAGAAGTATCCGGAGAATTTTATCTTGACGTAACGCTGGTTCTCGGAGCCGACTATGAATCACTTAATTTATAAATATCACATATATAATCTAATCGCCTATGACCAATAAGCCTACTGCCAAATCAGATCAGTTTACTACAACTTCTAAATCTAAGACCGCTGATTCATCCGAGCTGATTGATACCATTACGGAAGCACTTCTCGAAAAGAAAGCAAAAGACATTGTACTACTCGATGTGCGCGAACTAACCACGCTTACCGATTACTTTGTGGTGTGCCACGGAACCTCTGAAACACAAATCAGAGCTCTTGCAAGCAGTGTTATGGAAAAAACGAAAAAAGACATCGGCGAGTCTGTATGGAAACAGGAAGGGATGGACGCCCGGCGATGGATTATCCTTGATTATGTAAATATTGTAGTTCACATCTTTAGCGAAGAGAAACGAGACTATTACGGAATTGAGCGAATGTGGAGTGACGCAAATCGAACCGAAATTGCAGACAACGAGATTGCAAGTACTTGAAATCGATCTTCAAAAATTCCTTAACGATACCCGCAGTGCTTTTTTTGGCTGCACTGCTTTCGTACGGATATTTTGAACTAAATGCCCCCGAAACGGCCGATCTCCCCGAGACTCCGGGCCCGCTTATTGAAGAGAGTCTGGATCGTGGGGCTTCGCTTTATCAAACGATTCACCAAGAGCTTCTTGACGATACTTCAGCACTGCTGGAAAATGTGCGCCAGCTTCTTGAGCAGAGGCAAAACCGACAGTTTATCTACCGGGCCCTCACAGAGTTTGATTTTTGGGGCGTTACACTCTACCAGGACGGCAGCCCGCATAGCTGGAATGGGTTTCATTTAGTGATACCCCCGCCATTTGGCACCGAGTTCAGAGACAGTGTTCAAACGTATGTCCAAAAACGAAACAATCTCTCCATACTGATTGCCCAGGTTACGTTTTCCGTAAACGACAGGGACTACCAGCTTATTACGGCGCGCAAACTTGCACATACCACAAACCTGCAGATCGCCAGTGAAATAAACTACAACCTTGCAGATCACCCGTCGCTGAAAGGATACTTTCCAACTCGGTTTAGTTTTTCCGAACTCCCCCCTGATGATCCGGTTCCATATCGAACACTTAACACCACAGAAAGAGATTCTGTTGGTATTATCTTCGCGGTAGAATCAGATTTCGGCACCTACATGTCTTATCTCTACGAGACGGTAGAAAAAAATCGCGCGCTTTTTCATGTTGTTCTTACAGCGGCTCTTCTGTTACTTTTCGTCGCTTTTTCACTAAAGTACAGAAACTGGTACGCCCTTCTTTTTCAGATCTTATTCGTTTCAGCTTTATGGTTTTTGGCCGTAAACTACTCAGTTGCGGAGACGTGGGGCGTACTTTTTTTGCCCGAAACCACCGATGGATCCCTCCAAACCCAGGTCCTTCTGGCTGAATATCTGCTCAATGGCCTTTTTTTACTTTTATTCAGCCTTCTTGCAGTTAACCTATTGGAAGGATTCAATTCTCTGAAATCTGACAAAATGCAGATTAAGGGGACCTTACTGGCACTGCTTTATGGAGTTGTGCAGCTTCTGCTGATCCTCTTCTTTGTAGTAAGCACTAAGCAGTTAACGGCAGACTCATCCATCCCGCTTCTCGATCTGCAGCTGCTGCCGCCCGCCATCTCACTGATCTTTTATATTGCCGGCGCACTCTTTTTTACAGCTATAACGGCCATCAGCCTCGCTGTATCTCATTTTCTATTCAAATACGAACGGGATAAGGCGGTATTGATTTTCATCTCTTCATTTTTTGCTTTTCTGGCCACTTCCTTCGGTATTGACCAGTTTACAACTCTTGAATTCTTTTTAGGATGGCAGTTTATATTGATATTGTTGCTCTTTATAGCCTTTATATTTACCGGCTGGATGCTCGCCTACCATCCAGTAAAGTTCAGTACGATGTCCGGTTTCAGACGGATGATTATACTGCTGCTCTTTACTTCGGGATCGCTCTATTTCATAGTTTGGAATACAACTCCCGAGCGCGCTGATAATGAACTCCATCAGGTTGCAATGGAATATGCAGCTGAAGCTGATAGCGACGCCGAGACTATTCTGCGCTCTATTCTCCAAACGGTTGAATTGAGAATGAGGGATATTACAGAAGAACAAATTTTCGTGAATCCGGAACGTGCCCAGGTTCGATTTGAGAGAGTTGTAGAATCGCTCATCCGAAGAGATATGCAGAGCTACTCCCTCGATTTTCACCTGATGCGGACCGATGGCAATATGATTTCGGACTTCTCCACAAGTATCGATTCGCCCGGCTGGACCTCCATTTTTGATTTCGAATTTATGATTCGCTCTCACAGGGGTGAACAGCTTCGGATGGAGACAAACCGGCCAATTGTGTGGGGTCGGCCACCCAACATCGGCGAAAATTTCCGCACCTTTTACCGGGGCTGGATACCGATCTACAGTTCAGAAAATACCGGGAATATCATCGCGTGGATTACAGGCTCCATCTACCAGGAACGGCCCGATTTCAACAAGCCGATCCGGGCTGTTATGGCGGCGACCACAGGCGAGGACTGGAGAAAGAGTTTTTATATGGCCGAATTTTCAGGTAACAGAGTAGTCAGAAGCGCAACGAAAGGAATTTATACTGATCAGCCCGAATATAATCGGCTATCTGATATTGAGCGAAACATTGCCATGCAGGATTCGCTCGCTTTCATCACTACAAGGACGGCACAGGGTTCGTTCAGAGAAATCTTACTTAGGGTAGGCGATCGAAATATTGTAAAAGTCAGTACTCCTAAACCGGCTTTCAACAACCATCTGTTTTCATTTTTCCGGCTCTTCCTTCCGCTGCTCTTTTTTGGACTTTTTGTAATGGGAACTCTTTCAATGTGCGGATTAAAGTCATTCCATCTTTTCAGTCAGAGTAAACGGTTTCAGAACCGGCTGATCGATGGGTTTACCCTTGCAACGCTGCTCTTTCTAACCGTTCTCATTTTTGCTACTCAGTTTGCGATAAGTAATCAGAGTGAAAAAAATATAGAGAGAGACCTGGTTAATAAACTCAAAAACCTGGGTGAATCAATTCAATTAACATCTCCCGAACTAACGGCTGAGAACTTCAATATTCCGCTGGCTGATGTAACCACACCGTTGAATGTAGACGCAATTCTCTACCAAAATGTTTGGGTAAAAGAATCCACCACACCTCAAATATTTCAGCAGCATCTGATACCGAGAATCCTGCCGTTTTCCGCCTACGAGTTTCTATATAACCGGGAAAGGCGCCATATTGTATCGACCGTACAGCTTGGAAACGAAACTTTGATGGTTGGTTACAGGGCTATCGTTGGTGAGGACAACACGCCGATCGGTGCTATCGCAATTCCTACATTTACACAGTCGCCGGTATACACAGAGCAGCTTTTGGAAACCACCAGCTACCTGTTTGGTATCTACCTCGCAATATTTTCTCTGTTTACAATTGGTGCCATTGTGTTTTCAAATCAGCTTACCAAACCGCTGGAGCTTATACAGAAAGGATTGAACAAAATCTCGCGCGGTGAACGGAAAACGAAAATACCTGTTACCAGCGGAGATGAGGTGGGATCGCTTGCGGAAGCGTACAACCAGATGGTTAACAAGCTTGACGATGCCCAGAGAGAACTGATCAAGGCTGAGCGTGAATCGGCGTGGAAAGAGATGGCTCAGCAGGTTGCCCATGAAATTAAAAATCCACTCACACCCATGAAGCTGAATCTGCAGCACCTGCAGCGACAGCTCGAGGCCAACCCCGACAATGTAATGGACCTGAAGCCGGCCATCGAAACCACGGCTGCAAACATTATAGAACAGATTGAGTCACTGAATAAAATTGCCAGTGATTTCTCCAAATTCTCGAAGCCCATTCAAGAGCCATTTGAACCGGTGAACTTAAAGCAGCTGATTGTGTCCGTAGCCGATCTCTACAGGCACGATGAGAATATTGAAATCAATATCCGCTTATTGAAAGATGACCTGATCGTGAACTGTGTGGCCGATGAAATTCGCAGAGTACTCATCAACCTTGTGAAGAATGGGATCGAAGCGAGCGAATTAAAACCTGCTGTAATTCATATAGAAGCGGGTGCCCATGGCGATCACCTGTTTATAAAAATCAGAGACAACGGAATTGGAATTCCCGAGAGTGATCAGGACAACATATTTGTACCAAACTTTTCAACCAAATCGAGCGGCACCGGGCTTGGTCTTGCAATCACCAAGAAAATTATTGAAGCCCACGACGGCTCTGTTTCTTTTGAATCCAGGCCGGGTGAGGGTACTACATTCACGATTCTGCTGCCACAGAGCCATTCAAAATTAGTTTCATAAACTATCAGCGCTAACAGCTTTTTTTTACTCCCCCCTATCGAATGGTCATCGGATGAGTTTTGTCAAAAAAATGAGCTTGCGCATATTCACAGTTAGGATCAATAATAATTTGAGATCTCCACAATTGATTTAGAAATCATTGGGTGATTCTGCGTGATATTTTGTACCATCTGCATCGCCAAAAATTCAGATGGAAACTAAGCAAGAAACATACCGCCAGCGAATCTACAAAGAGTCCCGTCTTCTCATGACGATCGGCGGACCTGTGATTATTACACAGCTTCTGCAGATCAGCATGAGTTTTGTGGACACAATTATGGCCGGGAGACTCTCACCCGAAGACCTTGCGGCTATAGCTGTGGGAAGCAGCGTGCTGATGCCCGTCGTAGTTTTATGTATGGGGTGCCTGATGGCGGTTACCCCCATAGTAGCACAAAATATGGGCGGCCGAAACCTCGACGTGATCGGCAAGAATGCGCGCCAGGTGCTTTGGCTCAGCCAAATTCTTGCACTTCCCGCATTTTTCGTGCTCCGCAATCTCGACTTTGTGTTTGGTCTGCTCCAGGTAACCGAAGAGATCATTCCCATCTCAGCAGGCTATTTGAAGGCGATAAGCTGGGGAATTTTCCCGGCATTTGCCTACGGTGCGCTGCGACATTTCAATGAGGGCTTATCGGTAACGCGGCCGGCTATGTATATCGCCATCATCGGTACACTGGTAAATATTCCTGCCAACTATGTACTGATGTTCGGGAAATTTGGTTTTCCGCAGCTAGGCGCAGTCGGAACGGGCTACGCTTCATCCATCGTGTTTACCATTATGTTCGTGGCAATGCTCTGGTTCACAGTATGGCATCCGCCATACAAGCGGTTCGATATTTTTGGAAAATTCCGATGGCCGGAAAAGAAGTATCTGTCAGAGCTGGTCAGCATTGGCACGCCTATTGGCATCAGTTCCTCGATGGAGGTGAGTATGTTTGCGGCAGTGAGCCTTTTAATCAGCACTTTGAGTACGCTGGAAATTGCGGCTCACCAGGTGGCCATTAATTTCGCCTCCATCTGCTTTATGATCCCGCTGGGTCTCTCCATCGCCATCTCTGCACGCGTTGGAAACTCCGTAGGCAGGGGGAAGCCACATGAGGCACGTTTTCGCGGGTACGTAGGAGTTGGAATTTCGACCCTGTTTATGTTCGGAACGGCTTCCATTCTTTTCCTATTCCCGGAAGCGATTACGGCAATTTATACATCCGATGCTGATGTTACCGCCATTGCGGTACAGCTTCTCTATATGGCCGCAATTTTCCAGATATCGGATGGGCTTCAGGTTAGCGGATATGGCGCACTGCGCGGGCTCAAGGATACGAAAATCCCTATGTATGTGAACCTGGTAGCGTATTGGGTCATCGGCATCCCAACGGCCTACCTGCTTGGATTTACCTACAATTATGGCGCACCCGGCTTTTGGGTTGGCTTAATTGCCGGACTGACGGTTGCCGGTATTCTGCATAACGCTCGATTCTACAAAAAAACTGGAGAGCTTACCAAGAATATGAGCGATCAAAATTCTGCAGGGACGGCAACCTGACTCTTTACCTGAACATCTGATTGAATATATCGGTACGGGCCTCAAGCAGATCTTCAAAATCTCCCGGAACTGCTGCAAAACTGCCCGTAATAGTATAGCGATTCATATTCAGCTCGTCAGGGAAAGAATCTGCACTCATAATAGAACCCGGCAAGCCGCTGATATCGATTGTAAACGATCCCTCAATTCGATCGTCAGAAACAGAAGTGATCTCCATCTCGCCGCCGGTCGTCACGTACATAAAGTTCAGGTTCTTTGTACCGATTCCGAAATCATTGTAGTTCGCGTTCACTTTTCTGCTGAACCAGCGATCGTCATCCAGACTCTCTGCACCCGCTTCATCGCTAAGGTTACCACTGAGCCTGTCTCGTCGCTCTTCCCAGATTCTTCGAAGGACCTCAATCCAGTTCTCCTCTGTGACACCAAAGACCTCATACGAATCTATATCCCAGTCGGAAAGCCGTTGAAAAGCAAAATTCAGCGTTGCAAAACGCACGTCCTCAGTCACTCCGTTTTCAGCATGCAGGTAGATCTGATTGCGCTGCAGGATTGAAGGGTCGAGTCCGAGATCCTCTGCAATCCAGTCCGGGAAAAAACTGTCTCCAAACAGGCCGAGGCTTGTTTCAATCTCCGTCTCACCGCTCGTTTCGTCAGAAACCGTGCTGATCATCTCTCCCTGTTCATCAAAAACCTGGTAGGTAAATTGATGCACCGGCTCCCGGTCGTCATCACCTGAAACACTGCAAGCGCTTAGAAGGAAAGCCGCTATTAAAGAAGCGGTTAAATAGAGGATAGTATTTAATCTCAATTCAATCATAACAGAACCGTTTGTTTAAACTCTTTTGAATATGCTTATACGACTATCATAATACTGTATTACATTTTAACAGACAATCGGGTCTGTCTCGATTTCTTACATTTGAGGTACAATATCGATCGCCAGCCGCGCATCATCTTGTGCGAAATCTTACGGGCGAAATGGTATTAGTGATACTATATCTAAATCCGGCAGCTACCATCGGAATCCCAATCAAATCTATCTCTTGTAAAGAAGGATACCACAACACTCTGCCGCCACCATGCATAAAAAACGAGGTATTATCAGAGATTCTGAACTGAGCTCCCAAAATGGCGTTAACGTTCAGCCCGAAATGATAGACGGAGTCTGACCCTAAAAATGTTCCTCTTCCCGCTAAACCTACACCGGGACCAAATCTGAAATAGAGCTCTGTTCTATTCCCTTCAAGACCGTTCAGCCTCTCGCTCAAATAAAATTGTTGTCCTGCTGAAATACCCGCTACCCAGGCACCATCGAATAATGATTCAGCATTCCGGCCGCCCGCAATTCCACCGAAAAAACTGCCGTACATATCGCTGTCTGCCTGAAGAAGCGTCATCTCAAACCCAAGGTGAGACCTGCCTGCAAACAGACCGGATTCGAGTGAATATTGTGGGTATGAATCATCGTAGTAATAGTACGGATCAGCTCCGGGATCCAGAATTACGCCCGAATCATCTTCACCGCTGCTCTGTGCAGCCAAAAGAAGTGGAAATAACAGAGTTCCGGTCAAAAAAAGTGCGGTACAAAAACATTTCTGAACAGTCTTCATGATACTTATTGAATAGGTGTTTACACTCTCTTAGAATTTTACTGAATCAGGTATAAATTTTCAAACCAATTATTTGAAATCGGTATGCTCTTCGAACGATTATGAGGGTAATGGAATTCTATCTTTAAGCATCACAACAACTAACAGCCTTTTTTAGTGGACATTTTATTTTGCTGTTTCGACATATAGCCTGCATTATCCACAACCAAAATTCTTGGTGAATAATGCAGGATAGATGTAACCCTTTAGACCTTCTGAATTCTTACATTAGATAAATGAGCGTATACATTCACAATATTGAGCAGTCTCTTCCGGAGCATAAATACAGCCAGGAAGAGTTGCGTGACCGAATGAAAGAGATTGTGCAGGGAGGTGAAAAGGAGCGCCGGCTGCTTCATCACATCTACGGCCGATCGGGAATCAAAACGAGACACTCTGTAGTTGACGATTTTAAAAGCAACGGATCATTCAGCTTGTTTTTCAATGGCCAGGGAGCATCACCCGGCACAAAGAAAAGGAACGATGTTTATATTGAGAAAGGCCGGGAACTCTTTAAAGAGACGGCCCGTAAACTGATTCAAAACAGTGATTTTGAACCGGATGATATTACTCACCTGATAACCGTATCCTGCACCGGGTTTTATGCACCGGGCCCGGACTACGACATTGTGCAAGCGCTGCACCTCAGCCCCAACATAGAGCGGTATAACCTGGGATTTATGGGCTGTTATGCGGTTATCCCCGCCCTGAAAATGGCACGGCAGATCTGCGTGGCTAATCCGGATGCCAATGTTATGATTGTATCAACAGAACTCTGCACCCTCCATTTCCAGGCGGCCCCTGTGGTTGATGATCTCATCTCAGCATCTGTATTTGCTGATGGCGGAGCAGGAGCCATTGTGAGCAGCCGCCAGCCTGTATCGGACACATATTACCAAATTGACAGTTTTGCATCCGCTATAGCAGAGAAGGGCGAGGAAGATATGGCGTGGACGATCGGCGACAGCGGATTCAATATGGTGCTTTCGAGCTACGTGCCCTCTATCCTGAGCGAAGGCATCAAACCGTTTCTAAACCCTATACTCGAAAAACACAGTCTGTCTATGCAGCAAATTGATCTGTGGGGAATTCATCCGGGCGGCAGGGCAATTCTCGACAGTCTCGAAAAAACGCTTGAACTGCCCTCTGATGCTCTGGAAGCGTCAAGATCGGTACTTTCCAATTTTGGAAACATGAGCAGCGCCACGGTTCTTTTTGTACTGCGCGAACTGCTTGAACGCGGCAAGGAGAACCGATCCCCAAAAACCACAATGGCAATGGCCTTTGGCCCCGGGCTTACCATCGAATCAGCACTATTAACCAAAATGAGTTGCTGATATGCCTCTGTTTCTAAATAGCAGAGAACCTGAGCTGCGTGAGAAAATGGACCGGCCGGATTGTGAACTTTCAACGCTTCGCAATACCTACGAGCAGTTCAGCACCATCAACAGGCTTTTAGGCGGCTGGAATAAGATTTATCAAAAATGGATACGTCCGTCCCTTTTGAAAGAACCTGACACTGCCTCTGTTCTGGACATTGGCTGCGGAGGGGGAGATATTATCCGAACGCTTTCCAAAATGACAAAGGAAGACGGATTGAATGTTAAATTCACTGGTATTGACCCGGACCTGAGGGCGATCGATTTTTCCAGGGAGAAAAATATGGATCCGTATTCAGATTTCTTCGCCAAACGATCCGGCGAGCTGGTGCAAAGTAACAAACAGTACAGCGTTGTAATTTCAAACCATCTGCTGCATCATCTTGGTGAAGCGGAACTGACAAACGTTTGCCGGGATGCTGAACAACTTTCATCACAGCTTGTCATCTTCAGTGATATCGAGCGCAGCGATATTGGGTATGGCTGTTTCCGAACGATTGCCCCTCTCCTCTTCAAAAACAGTTTTATCGCTGAGGATGGTGCGATTTCTATCCGCAGAAGCTACCGGGCCCGCGAGCTTTCAGAAAAACTGCCTTCCGGCTGGAAAGTTCACAATCAGTTTCCATTCAGATTACTGGCCATTCACGAAAAAAAGAGCGCGAAATGAGCTCAATCCGAAAAGACCCAGATATTGTCATAGCCGGTGGCGGTCCGGTAGGGCTCTACCTTGCGGGTCTGCTCGGAACTATGAACTATTCCGTTTTAGTGCTCGAAAAAAAGATGAAGATCGATCCCCATTCCAAATCGCTTGGTGTTCATCCCGTCTCGATGGAGCTGTTTGAAGAGGCTGGTATTGCCGGCCGCTTTCTTGAGGATGGAATTCAGATCCGGAAAGGAACCGCCTGTATAAACCGGGAAAAAATCGGGGAGGTTGATTTCAGTTCCTGCCCCGACCCTTTCAATTTTATCCTGGCACTGCCTCAATACAGAACAGAGCAGATCCTTCAGGCGTGGGTTAAAGAGTTCGATTCAGTTGAGTTCATTCGCGGGGCGGAAATCACCGCAATTGAACAGTTTCAGCAGAAAGTAAACGTAACATATAATCACAAAAACGAAGTGCTCGGCGTTACGTGCCTCTACCTTGCCGGATGTGACGGTAAGAATAGTTTTGTCAGACAGCAGGCCGGCATACAGTTCGATGGGAAAAAGTATCCCGATACGTACATTATGGGGGACTTTACCGACAACACAGGCCTTGGGCCCGACGCTGCGGTATTTCTCCATAAAGATGGTTTGATAGAATCTTTCCCACTGCCGGATAGAATGCGTCGCTGGGTGGTAAAAACCGATGAGTATATTGAATCTCCCAGCCGTGAGATCGTGGAGGCACTTGTTCAGCTCAGGCTTGATCATACCCTGGTGCATCAAAAAAACAGTATGATCAGCAGTTTTGGGGTGCAGCATTTTTTGGCAGAAACATTTCACTCCGGAAGAGTTCTCCTTGCCGGAGATTCCGCCCACGTTGTAAGCCCGATCGGCGGACAGGGAATGAACCTCGGCTGGCTGACCGCCCGCAACCTCGCCGATGCCCTGAAGACTTGTCTCGATAACCCGGAAAGCGCTGATTCAGCTTTGCAGACATTCAGCAAAAAATCCCGCTCTATGGCAAAAAAAGTAGCCAAACGCGCTGAACTCAACATGTGGCTGGGGCGAAAACGCCGCTTTCCGTTGGTCAGAAATACAATTGCACGATTAATCGTAAATACGCCTCTTCAGAAAAAAATGGCCCGGATGTTTACGATGAGGGGCTTGTAACAACCTCGTCTGCACGCTGTTTTCGCGGGCTGACGAGTAGC
>CAZKIZ010000034.1:0-15042 GCA_964552935.1 uncultured Rhodohalobacter sp.
AAAAGGGCGTCATTAAAGTTAATTCGTCAACAATAATGTCATGCCACTCCTTAGCGTGGCATCTCCTGTCTCTGTTAAGAAAATCAGATCACGTCCCGAATGCTCGGGATGCGAGATGACGCCATTTCTGGACTGTTTTTACCATATTTTTAAATCAAACTCAGGTCAGTACGTATTTATACGTAGTTAAATTACGAACATACACCTATTGCGATAGGTGTTTACTACAGGTATGTTATGTATGCAAATGGGGTAATAGCCGTCTGTAGATGATATTTAGCAGTTCTTCTTGACCGGAGAACTGCTAATTTTTTTTAAAGACTATTCATTGCCAATCGCCTTTTCTATTCTATTTAGCACTCGTATCAGTTTATTGCGAAAGCTCACCTATAATGAGAGCCTGTACAACCCCCCTCCATTTTGATTCATTTGGAATCCCATCTCTTCAAGGTAACGGTTATGCTTGCTGTTTCCCGGTTTTGTAACCACCTCTTGGATACCCTTGTCTCTGAAATAATCTGCATTCTGTTCAAAAAGAAAATTCCCGATTTTAAAATCCCGGTAGCTGGGGACTACAAAATCGAGCTTCACATCCAGAATGCCGCTCTCTTTAAGATTTCCAATTAAAATTCCGGCCGGAACCATATCACGCAATACAAAGATATTCAGATCTGACTCAGATGGGCTTTCTTCAAAATCGGGCTGAAATTCCTGTATCTGTTTAGAATAGAAGTTCAGAAACTCATTCAGGTACTCACTTCCAGTTTTCACGTTTAAGATTTTGAAATATTCGCTTGAGCCGTAAATCTTTGCCAGGTAGTAGATGTTTATCAAAACGATAAAACCGTTCATTCCGGCTACAGGGATAGATCCTATCAAAACTCCATAGAGTGAAAAGGTAGCCGCTCCAATTAAGTTCACTATGCGAAGCTGAACAATTTTGCTCATCATCAGCGATACAGCAACCAGCACCGACGCTACATAGCCGATGATTTCGTAAATAACGTAGGTCTCCATAAAAGCGTTTTTTTTGAAATAGATTTATACCGCAGAACGACCAGTTCATCTCCTCTGACCGGAGCAGATAGCGGATATACCGTGCTATCGATTGATACGGTACTGTAACGGTGGTGTTTTACCCGCTAAATGTTCTACGAAATAGTCCCATGTTCGCCTGATATTATAAGGTTCATTCGCATACCCGTGACCGCGATTTGGCATCACAATCAGGTCGAAATCTTTATTGTGGCGAATCAGCTCGTCGATAAAGAGCAGTGTTCCGCCGGGGTGGACATTGGTGTCCATCGAACCGTAGGTGATGAGAAGTTTACCTTCCAGATTTTCAGTCTGAAGCTGAACCGCTGATTGCTCATAGTTATCGCTGCCGTTCTCCTGTTCCAGAAGACCCTGGTATTTTTCGCCCCAGTAGTAGGTGTAGTTCCTGTTGTCGTGGTTACCCGCGCCGGAAACGCCCACTTTAAAAAAATCGGGGTGCATGGTCAGTGCTGCAGCTGTGGCAAACCCGCCCCCGGAATGGCCATACATTCCCGCCCGGTCGATATCGATAAAAGAGTACTGCTCGGCAAGCTGACGCATTGCGGCAATTTGATCCGGCAAACCGTTATCGATCATATCGCCGGCATATGCGGTGTGGAACTCCCTGGAACGGATCGGGCTGCTGCCGAGCGCGTCTATCGCAACTACAACAAAACCCAGCTCGGCCAGCGCCTGTGCCTGACCTCTTCTTGTAGCAGAAAAGTGTCTGCTTCCCACACTCCCCGACTGCGGGCCGGGATAAATGGCGTTTACAATTGGGTAAGATTCGTTTTCATCAAAGTTTGAAGGGAGCATCATAATACCGTAGATATCCGTCTCACCATCTCTTGCTTTTGCGCTGAATGGAATCGGCTTTTGCCACCCGGTTGCCAGCAGATCTTCAATATCAGCCTCCTCCAGAGTCATAAGCAGGCTGCCGTTAGAGTCGCGCAACACAGTTTTATGGGGCGTCACAAAGTCGCTGTATGTATCCACTATATAGGATCGGTCCGGGCTTAAGCTCACGGTGTGGTGGGCTTCATCACGGGTGAGCAGCTCCATACCGGAACCGTCAAAGTTTATCCTGTAGAGGTATTCGTGATATGGATCGCGATCTTCCTCAACAGCTACCGCGGTGAAATGTATTGTCCGCTCCTCTTCGTTCACATCTAAAATATCAACCACATTCCACTCTCCTCCGGTAATGCGATTTATCAGCTCGCCGTTTTCGAGATTAAATAGATAAAGATGCCCCCAGTTGTCGCTGCGGTTGAACCAGATAAATTCATTACTATTGTGCAAAACTCTCCAGTTGGGAATGCCTCTCGAGGTAAGATTAGACTCAAAGAAAATCTCATCTCTGTCCTGGAATATTTCTCTAACCGAACCGGATTCGGGATCCGCTATTCTCAGCTTCACATCTTTATAATCTCGTGAGGTTGATACAAAAGCGAGCTGATCTCCATCTTCACTCCACTCAATATCGGTCCAATTCTGGCCCCGTACCAGCCCGCAGCAGTTTGAAGAGCGATGGTGATCGGGCTCAGTATCAAGCCACACTTTTTCCCTTGCCTCTACATCCAGCACAACCCGCTCCAGCATCGGAACAACCGTATCACCCGGAAGCGCATATGGCCAGATATCTGCCTCGGGGCGGCCTACCTCAGTTCTCCAAAGAACCATTTCTCCAACACCGCGGTCGTCCTGGCGGAACGTTGCAATTCGCCTTGAGTCGGGTGACCATTTCAAAATAGGCCGTTCGCTTCTCGTCCATCCATGGTTATTTGTGCCAAAACCGTAGTGCTCCTCGCCTTCAGTGGTGAGCTGGATATCGTCGCCCGTTTCCAGGTTTCTGACCCACAAATTGTGCTCTTTTTGATAGGCCGCCCATTTTCCATCCGGGGAAGTGACCGACATCGGAACCGAATAACGCTGAATGCTTTCCGACTCGCAGCGGTATGATTGCAGAGTACAACTCCAGTGATCGCCCCTGAACTCGAACAGCAACGTGCTGAAATTATCTTCGAAGTCGATATTGGTGATTCGCAGATCCCACGGATCCAGTGCCAGGTCTGTAATTCGGCTCATTTCTGAAGCCAGGCGCTCATGGTTGAACGCCTCATTTTTTGTTTGCGATGATGCGTCAATCAAAACATACTCCATTCCGCGGCGCGTCGTAACTCTGTACCAAAAGTGGTGATCCCCGACCCAGTTTGGAGAAACTGAACTGTTGAATATCTTATCGGATAGATTCCAGCTCAGCATCTGCTCAGCCCGTTCGTAATCCGAATCAGTTTGCGTATCCTGGCCCTGGAGCAAGCCCGGCAGCGATAACGAAATTGACACTATTAAAAAAAGAGTTGTGGCAAAAAATGGAAAGAATCGGTCTGTCATGTCTGGAGAATCTATTTTAGGATAATGGCAAAATGTATTGAAAAATATGGATACCTGTAATCGCTATTTACCTTTTTAACTGAGATCGATTAATAATCTTCTTGAATAATTTAAAAAGAGTGTCCATCGATATTAATACCATCTGATAAACATCCCCCTTTTATAAGGGGGACTTATACAGTAACGATTCACAATCGAACACAGGTTTAATAGTTTTCCCGAATAAATTGCAAAACTCTGTCCATCTCATTCCGCATCGCATTATTCCCAAGCACGTAATTGTTATTGTGGAAACTGAATGTAAGTCTGCGCCCGGAATCCGTAAACAGATAGCCGCTCAGGCTGGTGTTGTTTCGTAATGTACCGGTTTTTGCATATACAAACGGGGGCTGGCCTTCCGGTGAGCGGTATCGCCCGCTGATGGTTCCACTTACACCACCCACAGGAAACAGGGAAAGAGTCTCTTCCCTGCCGAGCATATCGTATAGTTTTTCGAGCAGCATTACAGTTGTATACGGCGTGATCAGGTTGTAGCGCGTCAGGCCGGATCCGTCAGCCCAGCGGGGCCGATCAGGCAGGTCGTCCATAAAATTATTGATAGAGTATGAGATCGCCCGCGCGGTATTCATCCGCCCAAACTCCTGATAGGATATCATCAGCATCAGCTGTTCCGCAATCAGGTTATCGCTTACAACCATCATTCGCTCATAGAGCGGTTTAGCCGGTGTAGCAAATAGCGTTGAATTGTAATCCGGGCTTTGGCCATTCAACAGCTGAACTTCGCGTCCAAGCGTGTCGGCCAGCAGGTCGGCTATAAGCTCACGGTCGTATACAAAAGGAATATTCCTTACCTGCCTGGCCGTATCCGATTTTGGCACATAGGATACCTCGTTCGTTCTGAAGTCCCGTGTTACCAGTTCAAGCTGATCACCGTCCCACTCCTTTTGATTGATAAAACGCTCAAAATAAGCGGGCTCAACCGGAGTCTCTTCATTTAGCATCACCAGTGCAACCTGCTGTGCCTGCAGCCGCATCACATTCCCGTAAACAGGGAACGGACTTTTTTCAGGAGCGTATGCTGCCGGGTACCAGTTCCACGACCAGCCGGAGCCAAAATGATCATCTTCGTAGTGGCTGTCGTCGTACACCAGAACTTCTTCGCGATCTTTCAGGAATTGATACGCCTCGTAAAATTCAAAGTTGGGGTTCAAAAATGAGGGATCGCCGCTGCCTCGAAAGTATAGCGTATCATTCCGGACCGTGTAGTGTAGGGAGGCAAGAGTATCAGGCAGTGCATTCAACGATGCGTAGAGCGTCAAAATTTTTGTATTGGATGCGGGAGTAAAAAACCGGTTTGCGTCTCTATCGTGAAGAACGGTTTGCGTTTCAGGATCATATAATACGAAACCGGTCAGGCTTTCTGAAAAGACACCCGATTCATCAAACATCTGTTCGAGAGCCGTACGCTCATCCGTATCAGGGGCAGGATCAGGTTCCATAATCGCATCCGTCGGACGACAGGAGAGTAACAGAAGTCCGGTGAATAATAGACAAAGAAGCGCGGGGTGTTTCATAGTCATCGTATACGTTTATTTCGAATCGTCTGAAAATCCACTCTTCGGGAGCCAAAAGCAACCTGTCACAAGAATTAACCATTAAATTCAGACAGCATTCATTAAATATGGAACCAGAAATTTTCGATCAGATCTTTTTTAAGTTGAACTTTCACCCCTTAATCGTAAATTTTTAATAGTGAATTGCATACCTTAAAACGCTAATCTTAAATTGGAACCGGTCCCAATAAACAAAAAGTAAATTCAGGATTTACGATTCTACTATTAAATGGTTATCTATTTTGGTAATCACATCAAAAATACCAGCACCAAACAATGAGTTTAGCTGCAGTCTTTTAAACAATCTGATTTTTAAGATTTGCCGGCTACATAAATTCTAAATTTAAATTCATATGAAGAACAAACAGATACGAACTATTTTCATGTCACTCCTTTGCTTTGTCGGTGGTTTACTGATGACAGTTCAGGGAGTTGCTCAGGGATCCCTTACAGGGACAGTTACTGACAGCGATACAGGCGACTTGCTGATCGGGGTAAATGTTGTTATCACAGACCTAAACTTAGGGATGGCCACAGACACCGAAGGAACATTCGAATTCACCGATGTACCTGCAGGGGATTACGCCATTGAAGCAAGATATATAGGGTACAATACGTATCAGGATCAAATTACGATCAATGACGGCCAGGAAACGGTCCTGAACATTGCGCTTACTGAATCAACGCTTGAGCTTGGAGATGTTGTGGTTACAGCTTTTGGTGTTGAGCGGGACCGAAGAGCCATTGGCTATTCTATTCAGGATGTCTCTTCTGAACAAATTTCCCGCTCAGGAAGCGGTAATGTTCTGGATGCTCTGCAGGGTCAGGTTTCCGGTGTTCAGGTAAATCGCGGAGGTGGAGCCGGTAAAGGATCTCAGATCTTTATCCGTGGATTTAACTCTCTTGATCCCACCGCAGACAACCAGCCGCTTTTTGTTGTTGACGGCGTCCCCATTGACAACTCTACCATAGAGTCAGCCGGACGAGCACGGGGAATGTCTAACCGGTCTATTGACATCAACCCGGACGATATTGAATCAATTTCAGTTTTAAAAAGTGCTCCTGCAACAGCACTCTACGGAGTAAGGGCAGCAAACGGTGCTGTGCTCATTACCACCAAACAGGGTGAATCAGGAGATGTGAGAGTAAATTTCTCTCATCAAATCAGCCGGGAAGATGTTATTAACCGACCCGACTATCAGAGTGTTTACGGCCCCGGGTTTGGATTTCAATCAGCCCCGGACGGATTCTGGCCTTCCTGGGGAGCCCCTTTTAGTGAAACTCCTGACCTTCAGTACTTTAATAACTGGGAAAATTCCATGAGAACCGGAATTGGTGTGAATAATTCCATTAATATCTCAGGGGGTACCGAATCCGCAACCTTCTTCGCATCGGCTTCCAACTCTCAAAATCGCGGAATTATTCCGAATAACGACTTTGAGCGCACATCCATCCGGTTATCGGGCGAGCTGTTCCAGGGACCACTTACGGTTGCCGCAAGTGCAAACTACATTAATTCAGGCGGTAGCAGGGTACCATTCATTAACTTCATGGAACGCCTTGCATACTGGAATACCAGTGCGGATGTAACAGACTGGAGACATGAAGATGGCACTATGAAATCTGACAGCCGCGATGGAAGAGGCTCCGGCCGAAATCCCGTCTATGACGCCAACACCAACACCTACGAAGATGATGTAAACCGCGTTATCGGGAATATCCGGACTTCTTATCAGTTTGCTGATTGGATAAGCCTTGAATACCTAATCGGTCTAGACACTTACTCAGACAGGCGGACAGAAATTACGCCCGGTCCTCTGGGTCTTGAAAATGAGTTTGTCTGGAGCAATGTTGACGGATTCATTGAAGAGACTCGCATCACCAGCAGGGATCTAACCTCAAACCTCGCACTGAATATCGCAGCCGATCTTTCACAGGATTTTGGAATGACGCTTCGCGTGGGTAATGATGTATTTGACCGGTCTACAGATCTGGTACGTGCACGGGGTGAAGGATTTGTAGTCCCGAGATTCAATCATTTCAGCAATGCAACAAACATAAGTAATGCACAGTCTCTCAATGAGCGAAGACTCATTGGCGTTTATGGTGATTTGAATATTGATTGGCGCGATATTGTTTATCTCAATATTACCGGCCGAAATGACTGGACATCCACGCTGCCCGAGGAGAACCGATCGTTCTTCTACCCTTCTGTAAGCCTTGGCGCTGTGGTTAGTGATCTTTTAGAGACTCCCGACTGGCTTACATATGCCAAATTAAGAGCTTCTTACGCTGAAGTGGGTAAAGATGCGCCACCATATTCCACTGTTGGCGTTTTTGTAGCTCCCAGTATTTATCCAATACAGGGTACCACTGGATTTACTAAAGGAGCTACGATTGCCTCACCAAATTTACGGCCCGAGCGAACCACTTCTCAGGAGATCGGGTTTGATCTGCGTTTTCTGCAAAACAGGCTCGGCCTAGACCTCACTTTTTATCGTGCAAATAGTGAAGATATGATTATTCCTGTTCCCGTTTCAAACGCAACAGGTTCTTCGCGTTTCATTACAAATGCCGGTGAAATTGAGAACAGAGGTATCGAGTTAACACTTCGGGCAACTCCGATACAGCAGCAAAACTTTCAGTGGAACTTTACGTCCAACTTCACACTCAACCGAAACGAGGTGAAGTCTATCAGGGATGGCGTAGATGCTATATTTCTTGGAAGTATATCTGCCTACATAAACAATCCGTTCATGCAGCTTGTACCCGGCCAGTCTTATGGCGCTATTTGGGGAACAAGCTATGAGAGATTCGGAGCTGATCCGGATTCTGACGTTGTAGATAAGAGTCTGCCCAAGGTAATTGGTGATGACGGATTCCCGGTAGTTAATAATAGCAGCAAGATTGTTGGAGATGCTACTCCCGACTGGAGTATGAATATCGGCAACGTGATTAATTACAGAAACTGGGACTTCAACGTCAATGTAGACTTTGTGATGGGCGTAGATAAATACAATAAACTGGACCAGTGGGACTCCGCATTTGGCCATACCGAGAAAACGCTTAACCGTGAAGACAGAGTCGTTTTTGACGGAGTTTTGGCCGACGGGTCAAGGAACACACAGGAAGTGTGGCTTGGTCAGGGTGTAGATCCTGAAACGGGACGAAATTACGGCGCGGGATATCACAGGAATGTTTACCGTGTAGTGGTGGAGGAGTCAGTAGAAGATGCCTCTTATATTAAACTAAGAAGCCTTGGGCTTGGGTATTCGCTTTCTGAAAGCTTGCTCGATAATTTACCCTTCCGATCTGTACGAGCCGGAGTTACAGCAAATAACATACTTTTGTGGACTCCCTTTTCACAGTACGATCCCGAAGCGTTTAACAGCTCAGGAAGTAACCTTATAGGTCTGGTTGACCTGGCTTACCCCGGCACCAGAAGCCTGATTTTCTCTTTAAATTTCTCCTTTTAATCCATGAGGTATAATCCAATGAAATATTTAAACAAACTACTTTTAGTTTCTGTTTTGAGCATCTTCATGGTATTGGGGTGCAGCGACTATCTCGATATTAATGAAGATCCAAATAATCCTACATCGGCACCCATACAAGGGCTGATGACCAACACCACGTTTGAAACAGCACAAAACACAAATCGGGTTGCATCAACAACCTCGTTCTTTGTGCAGCATTTTGCTTCTCCTAATGAGGCATCTTCAACCGACGTACATGAAAGTGTATCTTATGGTAATACGTGGGCAAATCTCTATTTTAACATAGATGACCTTCTGGTCCTGATTGATCAGGCCAACGAACTTGGCGCTCCGCACTACTCCGGTGTTGCAAAAGTGATGACCGCCTACAATCTTGGACTACTTGTCAGTATGTTTGGCGACGTTCCATTTTCCGAAGGGTTCACTGATGAAATTCTTCAGCCGCAGTATGATTCCTCTGCAGAAGTTTACGATGTCATCTTCTCAATGCTGAATGAGGCGTTGACAGAGCTTCAGGCTTCGGAGTCAGCAGCCACACCGGGCAGTGACGACTTCATCTACGGCGGAGATCTTACCGCCTGGACACGCACAGCCTATGCTCTGCAGGCTCGTTATCTAAACCACTTCAGCAAGCTGAATAGTTACGACAGAAATGCCGTGTTGAATGCAGTAGAAAACTCGTTTGCAAGTAATGACGAGGATTTTCAGATGGCCTATTTTGATGAAGGAACGGCCACTGAAAACCCCTGGTACAGGCTTGCACTGAACAACTCCAATCTGCTCCTTGGCGGATGGCTGTCAGATCAGCTCGTAAATCAGCTCAATGGCGAAACGTTTGGTATCCTCGATCCGAGAATTGACTTCATTACTGCTGAGATTGAAGATGGTGGTTATGTAGGAACCCGAAACGGAGCAGGTCGCGGAGCCGCTTCAGAACAGGGCGATCGTTCTGTTCTTGCACTCGATACATATTATGCATCCGGGCCAACCGCACCCCTCCTGATGGCAACGTACGCTGAAATGAAATTCATTGAAGCTGAAGCTGCCCTGGCCACCGACGCAAACCGAGCCTACGAAGCCTATGAAGCCGGTATCCGGGCACATATGGAGAAGCTTGGTGTGGATGAGGATGAGATCGATGCCTACTGGGATGAAGCTTCCGTTTCTGTTGGAGCCGGCAACCTCACTATTGACGATATCATGCGTGAAAAGTACGTTGCCATGTTCCTGATTCCAGAAGCCTGGAACGATGCGCGACGGTACGATTATGGCTATGAGGGATTCCGTGCACCGGCCAACTCCGCCCTTGGTGGCGAAATGATCCGCCTTGTGCGATATCCTGACTCTGAGCTACAGAGAAACCAGGCCAACGTACCTGCGAGAACCATGCTCGATCGCCTATTCTGGGACCAGAACTAATAACTCTGACAAACTACCGTTTTCAAAGCCACGCCCATCCGGCGTGGCTTTTTTTATTTCAGGTATTTTTGAATAGCTTAAACAAGCTGTTCTTTTTCCAGCTTACTATCCCACTGAAAGAATTTTCTAAACTAAATAATCAGGCAATAGAACTATGCACATAGATCACATCGGCATTGCTGTCTCAGACCTTGAAAAGGCTATTGAAACCTACTCAAAAATCTTAAACACGACGTGCACAAAAACTGAAGTCGTTGAAAGCGAAAAAGTGGAGACCGCTTTTTTTCAAACGGGTGAATCAAAAGTAGAACTTCTCGGACCTACAGATTCGTCCTCTGTAATACAAACCTTCATCGATAAAAAAGGGGAGGGAATGCATCACGTTGCATTTGAAGTTGAAGATATACACGCCGAGCTCGATCGTCTCCGCAGCGAAGGATTCACCATCCTGAATGAAAACCCTAAAAAAGGAGCAGACAACAAGCTAGTGGCGTTTGTTCACCCCAAAAACAACCACGGTGTTTTGGTTGAACTGTGCCAGTCGATCAATTCCATTAAAGGATGAAAGTAGAGTCACGGAACGTTATCTTTGAACGAAAATAATCAGCACCACTTAATTCTATTTTATGCAGGACAGTGCCCGTTTTTTTGCTTACGCCACATGGACCATAATGGTCTCTTTAGCCATCATTCTAGCTGGAAATCCTTTTTTAGGATACGTCCAGGACCCCGGCTGGATTGGTCTTGTTGCGCTCCTCTCTTTTGGTTTTGTCTATTTGAACCTTTCTTATGCCGCCATAAAACGATATATCCGGAAGGTTCCTGAGCCAACAAACAAACACTATTTACTGGCCCTGATCATCTTTCTACCTCCCGCAATCTGGATCTATGCCATCAGCGAATCGGCCGGGGGATCTGAACTCATCTTAACGGTAGTACTTGCATTTTCTGCATGGCTTGGAGCTTTCTACGGAAACCGCGCCGGCATAAAAGCCCGGTACGAATACATTCAAAAACTTAAGGCAAAACAGGCTGAGCAGGCCGAACAGAAGTAGTGCCCAGAAAACGATTGGAATCTCTTATGATCTCAATTTTCTTCCCAAGCACCTTTTCCATTAGCGTCCGTTTTCGCATGGCGCCCCAAATTTCCAGTTGCGGATCAGCCTCAGTATCGATATAGATGATGGTCTTCTTTTTTCCCGTCTCAACCTGCAGTCGCCTGACGTTCTGAAAATGGCTGCGGTCTAAACCGTCGGCAACCCGGAGGATAGCCGCCATTTTCTTCACCCTCTCCTGTTCCGGTTTTGGCAGCCTTTTAAAATAGGTATGCCGCATTTTGGGTGTAGATCGCCTGTGGTAGCGCGCTACGTTTGCCATCACTTCAATTTCGATCTCTTTAAAACCCATCAGTTCGGAGTGGCGTATAATGTAGAGCGCGTGCTTATGATGCTTTCTGTGCGAAATAAAGTACCCGATATCATGCATAAATGAGGCATACTCAAGCAGTTCCCTGTCTGCCTGATCCAGTTTTAGTGATTCCCTGAACTCATCAAACAACCGGAGTGAAAGTTCTCCCACATGCCTGGAGTGATTTTCATGCCAGTCGTAACGGTTCACCAGCTCCATAACGCTTCGCCGCCTTGGATCGTCATACATTGCCAGATCTTTCAGCTCATGCATCTCTTTTTTGATGTATCTCAAAATAATTCCCTCGCGCAGCGCCTGCGATGATATTTTAACCCTCTTGATTGCAAAAGCTTTCAGTATATAGCGCACCAGCACCAGTCCCGGTGCAATCAGATCAATCCGCTTATCATCGAGCTCTGAAAGCTTAGCCCGCTCTTTTCTGCTCATGCCGATGAGCTCGTCATACAGGGCAAGAAACTGTTTATTTGTAAACTCGAGCTCGTTCACCGACAGATTTTGCGGACGATTCTCCCGCTTGGCAATCATCATCCCAATATTTTCAAGCGTCCCCGATGAGCCCACCATTACAGATGCGCGGTGAGTGGCAAACGACTGAGCTACATCCCTGAGCTGCTCTTCGTAGTGCGCTTCAAGTGCTTGAATTTCCTCTTTGCTGATCGGGTCCGTATCTACAAACCTCGAGGTCATTCGGGCAACGCCAAGCTTTTTGCTCGACAGGTGATAAAATTTCTTCTTATCCCCAATGATAAATTCCACGCTCCCTCCGCCAATATCCACCATCAGCACCGGTTTTTCAGGAAGCTGAACTCCATGCTGAACTGCAAGACCGATCAGCTCGGCCTCTACCCGTCCGGGGATGGCGTTAATTTTGATGCCAACTTCATCAATTGCCCGCTGGATCAGTTCGCCACCGTTTTCAGCCTCACGAATGGCACTGGTTGCGTAGGCCAGGATAGATTCAGCATTTTGATGATCGCAAAGGGTCTTAATCTTCACTAGCGCATCGATACCGCGCTGCATAGCTGATTCCGATAGTTTATTATCAAATCCCTTCTCAGCCAGCAAAACCATCTCCTTCAGTTTATCAACCGTTTGAAAACTACCGTCCGGAAAGATATCTACAATCACCGCATGAAATGAGTTTGTTCCAAGATCTATTGCAGCAATACGGCGGGAGAACTGTTTTGGGAGATTATCAGCCATAATAATTTTATAGAATTAGAAAATTTTGCGATAGAATTACATACATCTTAATCTAACAATAAAGGATTGAGATCGGACTATCCAATTTTATGTGAATGATTGATCGATTTTCAGGATCTTATGTCCAGATTATCAACACAAAACATCTCAATTGGATAGTAGTATTAAAGAGATCCTGCCCCCATATCACCCTGCACCCTGGTGTTTGAACGGCCATTTCCATACGATTTTCGTATCGGTTCTTACAAAACCACTGCACGTAAATTACAAAAGGGCACAAATCGATACGCCGGATGGTGACCACCTCGACCTGGATCTTCTTGAAAACAAGCCGGGGGCACCCGTATCGATATTGCTCCACGGCCTGGAGGGGTCAAGCGGGCGATACTATGTTCAAAATCTGGCCAGGCATCTTTATGACAGCGGGCACACCGTTGCTGCTCTTAACTTCAGGAGCTGCGGAAGCGGGCTCAATTCAAAGCGCCGGTTTTATCACTCCGGGGAGACGGAGGATCTTGATACTGTATCCCGATGGCTTGAAGAGAGGTATCCAGGTTCTGTTCAGCTTGCTGCAGGTTATTCTCTCGGCGGAAGTGTGTTGTTAAACTATCTGAAGAAATATAAAAGCGACAGCCGGATCAGAAGCTTTGCAGCCGTATCGGTTCCATACGATCTGTACAAAGGTTCAGTCAACCTTCAAAGAGGATTCAACAGGGTGTATGATTATCGCTTCCTCCGAACACTGAAAAAGAAACTTGAGCTAAAGCGCAGGCAGTTTCCCGATCTGCCGCGTTTTAAGGGCTCGACCCTTTTTGAATTTGATGACCAGATCACGGCTCCCATCCACGGATTTAAAGATGCTGAGGATTATTACACCCGCTGTTCAAGCGCCTTTTTTATGGATCAGATCAATACACCCGGTCTGTTGCTGCACAGTAAGGCTGATCCGCTTTGTCCCTTTGAATACACCCCGGTTCAGTCGATCAAAGAGAATCCTTTCCTGCACGCTATTTTCCCGGACCGTGGTGGCCATGTAGGTTTCTGGAGTCTTCCGCCGGGCTGGGTTGAGCAAACCGTTACCCGTTTTTTCAACCATTTTTTAGCGAACGGTCAGAACAGTTCTGCATGACCTTGTGTATCTTACCTACTGAATGATTATCGGTCAGAATTGTTGTTCACATTATAACTGACTTACTATACCGACCATCAGCCACTCTTAAATTACTGATACTTTTTCATACACATTATAGACACACTCGAATTATGGTAGCAATCATAGGCGCCGGCCCAATTGGACTGGCAACAGCAATAGCGCTCAAAAACAGAGGCATTCCATCACTCATCATTGATCGCGGCTGCCTCGTCAATTCGATTTACAACTACCCGGTAAACATGACCTTTTTCTCCACTTCAGACCGCCTTGAGATTGGAAATATCCCTTTTATATCTCACGGGCCCAAACCCACGCGAAAAGAGGCTTTGGAGTATTACCGAAGAACGGCAGAGCATTACGAGCTGAACGTAAAGCTTTATGAAAAAGTGGAGACGGTGACCGGCAGTGACGGCAACTATACGATTGTTACCGACAAGGATACATATCAAGCTGATAAGGTGGTGGTTGCCACAGGGTTTTATGGTCAGGAGAACAAAATGGGTGTTCCCGGTGAAGATCTTTCTAAAGTACTTCACTATTACGATGAACCCCACCGGTACGCATGGCAGGATGTACTTGTTGTTGGGGGCGGTAATTCAGCCGCTGATGCAGCCCTTGAGACCTATCGTGCCAACGCCAATGTTTCTATTCTCGTGCGAAATGACGGACTCAAAGAAACCATAAAATACTGGGTAAAGCCCGACATCGATAACAGAATTAAAGAGGGCTCCATCACCGGGTACTTCAACTCTGAGGTGATTGAGATCCGGGAACACGAGGTGGATATCAAAACCCCGGAAGGTGTAAAGACACTTAAAAATGACTTTGTTCTGGCGATGACCGGCTACAAACCCCACTACGGCCTGATGGAAGAACTTGAGATTGAACTGACGGATGACGAGGTGAAAATGCCTGTCTATAATGACGAAAGTCTCGAAACCAATCGTCCCGGCATGTATGTAGCAGGTGTGGTCTGTGGCGGGATGGATACCAGCCGTCTTTTTATTGAAAATACCCGCATTCACGCCGATCATATCGCAAAAGACATTGCAGAAAAACTGGGGTGAGTCTTTTCGATTTACACTGAGAGAACAGATGGTTGTTGCCGTTATTGGGAAATTTGTTATTAGGACCACATTTTAAAGTGTTTGCCCTAAAACACGGCAATGATACTATCCTCATCCGTCATATTTTTATATAAAATGAGACAGCTAAAAAAGGTGAGATAAAAAAGAGGGGCAAGCGACCCATATCACGCCGCTACGACCTGCTACCGCTGCTGCCTTCCGACCCTGACGGA
>CAZKIZ010000035.1:0-14850 GCA_964552935.1 uncultured Rhodohalobacter sp.
AAAAGTTATGGTTTCTAAGTTGATACCTCGCGGGCTCTGCCCCGAGGTAGTTCATTCGCTGGTTCCGCAGATGGGTACTGAGGCCAAATATTTTAATTCAGCTTTGATCCTTAAAAAATGTAGTCCCGGTTTTCAATCCAATCTGAAATAAAAAAGCCCGCCAAATTCGTTAGAAAAATTGGCAGGCCTCAGAATTCTTCCCTGTTAAGAGGGTTATTCACCAGAATTTTACCTCTGCTGAGTTATCACTCCCCATGGCTAACAGACTATCCCAGCTTAAATCCATCGGGTATAATCTTGCCTTTTGGAATAATCACAATGCCGTCGGCAACATGATAATTGTCATATTTGCCATCTTCGAGGTGATCGCCTCCTACAATCTTCACATCATCTCCGATGCGAACATTTTTGTCGACAATAGTTTTGCTTAAAAAGCATCGCTCACCAATTCCCATCAGTGGCATATCGCTATTTTTATTGGCTATATCATCGCGTGATGTAAAGTAGTCGTTCCCCATTATAATGGAGTTTTCGATGCTTGTACCTTTACCAATTCTCGACCGGATGCCGATTACGGATCGTTCAATCCGGCTTGCCTCAATAATACAGCCTTCTGAGACAATCACCCGCTCGAGATTTGTACCTGCAAGTTTAGATGCGGGCAGAAGACGTGCACGAGTATAGATTTGTCTCTCATCATCATAAAGATTGAATTTTGGGAGGGTATCCGTCAATTCAAGGTTTGCCTCATAAAACGATTTGATTGTTCCGATATCGGTCCAGTATCCATCAAAGGCATAGCTGGACACCTTTGTACCTTCTTCGATAGCTTTTGGTATAATTTCTTTACCAAAGTCTGTAGCATCAGGGTTTTCCTTGAAAAGGCGCTTCATTACACCTTTATTAAATACGTAGATACCCATTGAAGCTAAATACTCTTTGCCCTGATTTTTTAAATTTTCAGGAGTCTCACTTTTCCATTTAGAGAGTTCAGCTGAATCGGGCTTTTCAACAAAGCTTTCAACCATCCCGTCTTTGTTGGTCTTCATAATTCCAAATCCGGTCGCATCTTCAGCCGTTACCGGTATTGTTGCAACGGTAAGATCGGCCTCCTGAGCTTTATGATGCTCCATTACCTCATTAAAATCCATTTGATAGAGCTGATCACCCGAAAGCACAAGAACATGCTCGTACTCGTGGTTGCTCATATGGTGTATGGACTGACGAACAGCATCCGCCGTACCCTGAAACCAGTTTTGACTCTTCGGAGTCTGCTCGGCGGCCAATATATCTACAAAGCCGTGGCTAAACAGATCGAAATTGAACGTGTTCTTAATATGCCTGTTTAGAGAAGCCGAGTTGAATTGAGTCAGAACAAATATTTTTCGGATATCTGAGTTCAGGCAATTCGATATGGGTATGTCGACCAGTCGATACTTACCGGCAACCGGAACTGCCGGTTTACTTCTTAATCCTGTTAATGGATGCAGGCGAGTGCCCCTGCCTCCACCTAAAATGATGGCTATCGTTGATGATTTCATTTGTTCTTTTTTTTCGGGATTACGGATTTATATAGATCAATATATTCTTTTGTAGAACGCTTCCAGGAAAAATCGAGTTTCATTACTTTTTTTCTATCACCCTCAAACAACTCTTTTTTATTGAACATATCAACTGCCCTTTTTATGGCTTCTACTATTTCATCGAGATTAAAATTATCGAACACAATTCCATAGCCATCTTTTTGTGAGATATCGACCACGGTATCGGCCAGACCGCCTACACGCCTAACCAGCGGGATAGTGCCATAGCGCATAGCATAGAACTGGTTCAGGCCGCAAGGCTCAACTCTCGACGGCATCATTAAAAAATCACTGCCGGCATAGATTTGATGGGCAAGTTTTTCGTTGTATTCAAGGCGTGAATCAAAGTAGCCAACATAGTCGCTTTCCAGCTTCTTAAAGATGTTATGAAGCGAAGGCTCACCGGTGCCAAGAACTATAAATGCAGCATTAACACCTTGCTCATGGCAGGCAGCAATTGCATCCGGAAGCAGATCAGCGCCTTTTTCTCGCACAAGCCTGCCGATAAATGAAAAGAGCGGGCGGTCACCGGGTATGGAAAAATGGTCAAGAAGCGCTTTCTTATTTTTCTCTTTTCCTTTAACAACCGACGATGCAGTAAAGTTAGATTCTATCAGTGGATCTGTTTTGGGATTCCAAACATCAACATCGATCCCATTTACAATCCCTTTTGTTTTAGATTCTTCATGCTGTAAGAGCTGCTCGAGGCCGTTGCAGAATTCAAGAAGCTCCTGCATATATCCCTCAGAAACTGTAGTTACCTTCCAGGCAGACTTTATGCCGGAGGCGAGACAGTTGAGGCCGCCGTCCCACTCTAAAATTCCGAGATTGTCTAAATTGAAAGCAGGCAGTGTATGGTATACGTCAGCAGGATATCTTCCCTGGTATTCACCGTTATGGATCGTCAATATCGAAGGAATATCGTTAAACCGTTCAAACCTGAAGCACTCTTTCATCATAAATGGAACCAGTGCGGTGTGATGGTCATGACAGTGAATGACGTCGGGACTTTTTTGCCGTGTGCCTAACCACTCAAGTGAAGCAATTTGAAAAGAGAAAAAACGCTCCATTTCATCCCAGTACGGGTGACCCGACCATGGATCTATATATATACCGGGACGGTCAAACCTGCCCGGAATATCAATCAGATAGAGATCAAACCCCAATGTAGACTTGTCAACCCGATGGACGGCAAATGTGATGTTTTTAGAATTAAAAGGGAATTCCCCCTCAAAAACCAGTTCTTTATCAACACTTTTTAACCAGTCTGTATGGTAGTACGGAAGAATAACTTCAGCCTGATGACGCTCCTTATTTAAATATTTTGGCAGGGCGCCGACAACATCACCTAACCCCCCTGCTTTAGCTGCGGGATAACATTCAGCAGATATATGTGTGATTTTCATATTAGTTTCGAAACTTATTAAAAAAACCTACGTATTTTGTCTAAATTTTTTTCTACAAATCCCCAATGCAAGTGTTATTAATCTACAAAAACAGATTAATAATATGTATTCATTTTCGAAAAAAAGATATTCAGAAAGATTTATAAAATAATGGGAATCAATTTTTTACCTTTTGAAGTAATTTCGCTAACCTCTGTGCTATTATGAATTCACAACATACGATAGAAGTTAAAAATTTGAGCAAAACATTCGGCGAAAACAGAGCCGTGCACGATGTTTCGTTTAACGTAGAAAAAGGTAAAATTACCGGTTTACTGGGCCCTAATGGTGCTGGTAAAACCACCACCATTCGAATGATTAACTATATCATTCCGATAGATCAGGGCTCAATTACAATTAACGATCAAAAGGTCAGTCCTCTCACGCAAAAGCTTATCGGGTACATGCCGGAGGAGCGCGGTCTATATAAAAAAATGAAGGTGGGCGAACAGTTAATTTACCTTGCCCAGCTGAAAGGGATGAGCGTTGAGAATGCTAAAACACAAATCCGGTACTGGTTAAAGCGTTTTGGTGCGTCTGATTGGCACATGAAAACCGTTGGCGAACTTAGTAAAGGGATGAGCCAGAAAATTCAGTTCATTGCCACTATTGTTCACGACCCGGACATATATATATTTGATGAACCGTTCAGCGGACTGGACCCCATCAATAGTGAGCTTCTGAAAGAGATTATTATTGAACTTCGCGATAAAGGCAAAACCGTTCTGTTTTCTACACACCGTATGGAACAGGTTGAGCAGATGTGCGATGATATCTGTCTATTTAACAATGGTAAAATGGTTCTTGAAGGGAACCTGAGGGAGATCAAAAAAGAGTATGGAAAAAATACGGTACTGATTGAATTTCAAGGGGATGGAAGTTTTGTCGATAAACTATCGAACGTCCGTGTAAATAACAGATCGACCAATTTTGCGGAGATCAGAATACTTGATCAGCAGAATCCCCAAAATATTTTAAAATCAGCCATCGAGCATGCTGAAATCCATAAATTCGAATTAGTTGAACCATCACTAAACGAGATTTTTATCTCTACTGTTGGTGCAGATAACATCAAGACTGAAGAAGAGGCGATTGCATGAATTGGAGACAAGTTTTTCTGGTACTGAAAAGGGAGTATTTAACCCGCGTCAGAAGCAAAGGTTTTATCGCCGCAACTCTGCTTGTGCCCATTGGCATTATTGCGATTTACGGAATAGGTTTTCTCGTTATAATCTGGGATAGTGAAGTTTCTTACGAGGTTGGAATCAAAGACAACACAGGTGCCGTTGTTCAAGCGATGGTTGAGCGGGACCCGCTCCGCTATCTTGATGTGACTGATATAGAAGTGGACTCCCTCAGATCGATGGTGCAATCGGGTAGCATTACCGGCTATGTTCAAATTGAAGACCGAAATATTGATGAAAATATTCCACTTGAACTGATTTATACCGGTTCCGGTGGCTTATCACTTCTATCCTCTGTTCGCGGGGACCTCCGTGATGTCATCCGGGAAGAGAAGCTCAGGCGCGCTGAAGTATCAGACGAAATTCAGCAGATCTTTGCAACACGGATAGGAGTTGAATCACGCCGGTTAACTGAGACCGGAGAAGAAGAGGACGACGATACGGCTTTTCTGTCAGGCCTTGGATTTGCGATGGGGCTCATTATTTTTATCGCCATATTTAGCTACGGTGGTTACATAATGCGTGGGGTGATCGAAGAAAAATCAAATCGAATCATAGAGGTTATCACGTCTTCAGTAAAACCTATAGAACTTTTAACCGGAAAGATGTTCGGTGTTGGAGCTCTTGCACTTACACAAATCGGAATATGGGGAATAACCATTGTTGGACTCGGCCTTTTAGCCGGTCCGCTGCTGACAATGTTTCTTTCAAATGAGAATACTGAACAGATGGTTGGTGAAGCCGCAGCCCAGGCAGATATCCCCCTGCTGACCAGTATCCCGGCGATTGAAACATCAATTATCGTCTACTTTATCATATTCTTCTTTCTTGGATACTTTCTTTACAGTTCGCTTTTTGCGGCAGTTGGTTCTGCGGCAGATTCTGAAACGGATACACAACAGCTTATGCTGCCAATTATGGCCCCCATCTTTATCGCCTACTTTATCATGTTTCAGGCGGTAAAAAATCCTGATGGGATAATCTCAGTCGTAGGTTCGCTGGTCCCCTTCTTTGCACCTATCGTGATGATAACCCGCGTTGCCATCAGTGATGTCCCGCTATGGGAGATCAGTCTCTCAATCTTCCTGATGATCATCACCTTTATCGGTACAATGTGGCTGAGCGCAAAAATTTACAAGGTGGGAATTCTCAGTTACGGAAGTACAGCGGGATTCAAGGATATTTTTAAATGGATCAGGCAGTAATCCTGAGTTCAGTTATCGGGTGTGGAATTCGGTTATTCTTCATTCCGGGGTTAAAGTGAGTTTATTGTATCCAATAGTACCTGAAACTCATTCTCACTTATCTGAAAGTGGAACGTTGCCCGAATAGTATGTTTGCCGAAAGGGACTACACCGATTCCTCTGTTTGCAAACTTGTCTACCCACTCAGCGGCTGTCTTATCAACGGTATCAAAAAGGATGATATTACTCTCAGCTGTGCTCAGATCAATTTCAAAGTGCGGGGATCTGTCAACCGTTTTTGCGAATGTAAGTGCACGTTCATGATCTTTTTCTAAAAGCTCCCAGTGGTGATCAACGGCATAATCAGCAGCGGCAGCTAACAGGCCAATCTGCCGCATCCCTCCTCCCCACATTTTGCGATACCTTCTGGCTCTCTTCTTGTTTTCGTGACTGCAGAGCATCATTGAGCCTATGGGTGCGCCGAGACCTTTGCTGAAACAGATGGATATGGTGTCGGCTACACTACCAAAAAAACCGGGATCTATCCCCGTGGAGGTCATTGCGTTCCAGATCCGTGCGCCGTCGAGGTGAACGGAAAGATGATGATGATCAGCGAGCTCTTTAATCGCTTCCAGCTCCTTTTCTGTGTAACAGGCGCCGCCTCCCTTGTTCGTCGTATTTTCAACGGCAATGACGCTCGTAAGCGGATCCCACTCGTTTGTGGTACGAATTGCCGGTTCTATAAGAGCAGGCGTCAGTTTTCCCCTTTGCCCCCTCAGAGGGCGAAGTTGTACCGAGGAGAGATGGGCAGCTGCACCAGTCTCATAATTAAAAACGTGACCCAGCTCATCAATGATAACCTCATCTCCCGGCTCGGTTAATACGTGGAGACAGAGCTGGTTGCTCATGGTACCGCTGGGAACAAACAAACCGGCTTCCATACCAAACAGATCGGCCATTTTCTGCTCAAACCGGTTTACGGTCGGATCTTCAGAAAAGACATCATCTCCCACCTCTGCCCGGGTCATCGCTTTCAGCATTTCAGGCGTAGGCTTGGTCACGGTGTCGCTTCTAAGATCAATCATTTCAATAATTAACGGTTAAATTTGATTTCAGTATGTGAAAAACCCTTCCCCGGTTTTATCGCCAAGCTTACCGGCATCCACCATTTTTACAAGCAGCGGGCATGGCCGGTATTTAGGATCTTTAAAACCATCGTATAGTACGTGAAGGATATCGAGACAAATATCGAGTCCGATGAAATCAGCCAGCCTCAGCGGGCCCATCGGGTGCGCCATTCCGAGCTTCATGATGCTGTCAATATCTTCAGGTTCAGCAACTCCTTCATAGACGCAAAAAATAGCTTCGTTGATCATCGGCATCAAAACACGGTTCGATACAAATCCCGGTGAATCATTCGCGGGTACAGCAACTTTGCCTAATTTATCAGCCAGTTCTAGAATCTGTTTTGTAACCTCAGGATCTGTTTTGAGGCCGTTGATCACTTCTACCAGCTTCATGACCGGCACGGGATTAAAGAAATGCATCCCAACAAATCGATCCGGCCTGGCGGTACACTCTGCAAGTTTAGTGATGGAAATTGAAGATGTATTAGACGCTAAAATAGCATGTTTTGGCGCATGCTTATCAATCGTTTCGAACACCTCTTTTTTGATATCGTAAAGTTCAGGAACTGCTTCTATAATCAGATCAACTTCTTTTACTGCTTTTCCTGCATCAAGACTTAATGAAATTCGTTTTAACGCATCATTTTTTTCCGTCTCACCTATCTTCTCTTTTTTAACCATTCTGTCCAGGTTCTTTTCGATCGTTTTTAACGCCCGATCAGCATACGCCTGTTTGGTTTCAATAATGGTAACGTCAAACCCGTTCATGGCAAAAACATGGGCTATACCGTTCCCCATGGTTCCGCCGCCTACAACTGCAATATTCTTAATTTCACTCATTGTATTAAAATCTAAATTCTGAATTGAATACGTTTCATTCGGCTTTGAGAGTATGTATTTTAGTCAGGATTTACAAATCTAAATTACCGTTTTGCAAGTGCACAGCTGATGAAATTATTGTTTAAGCTCTCTCTGTTTTTTTTCATACTGATCGTTGGTGTTGCGGCAATTGCCATATATCATACGTTTTACAACCAGCTGCCTGATAAATCTGCTACAATAGATGTTCCCGGAATCACGAATGAAGTCAGCATTCACTGGGATCCTTATGGTGTGCCCTATATCTTTGCTGATTCTGAAGAGGATCTGTTTTTTTCGGTTGGTTATATTCACGCGCAGGATCGCCTCTGGCAGCTGACGCTCTCGCAGCTGATGGCGGAGGGACGATTTTCGGAATATCTCGGGAGCGATTTTATAGAACTCGATAAACATCAGAGGACAATCGGAATTTGGAGAACAGCCAAAAAGATAGAGGCTGAATCTCCCGATAGCCTTCTTACTATTCTGCAGCATTATGCCGACGGTATAAATGCGTATATTAGCGATAATAAAAAGAGATTGCCCATTGAACTGACCTTGCTTGGATTAGAGCCTCCAAAATGGACACCTACGCACTCCATCGCTATGTCCAGATTATTGGCGTGGGATCAGAATATGCATTGGAAAAACGAAATTACGCTTGCACTGATTAGTGCAGAAATCGGTGCAGACAGGCTTAGACAAATATACCCTGACAGGGAAACGGGGCTGATCTCCGAACATACCTTAAACAGAAGTACAATTGAGAATCTGTCAGAGAACTTTCTTCAAAAAGAATTTGAAGTCCGTTCATTGCTCCAGAAACAGGGATCATCCGTTGGCAGTAATGCCTGGGCTGTTCGGGGCAGCAGAACTGCATCCGGCCGGCCAATTCTTGCCGGTGACCCGCATATGGGGCTAAGCATGCCGGGATTTTGGTATGAACTCTCAGCCTCAGCACCCGGCTATTCTATTTCAGGAGCCACAATTCCGGGTGCCCCTTTTGTAGTTTTGGGGCAGAATCGGGATATCGCATGGAGCATTACCAACATGATGGCTGATGATACGGATTTCTTTCTCGTGCAGAATGATCCTGTAAACCCGGTGCGTTATGTAGCCGACAGCCTGAATGGTGAGGCGCAGTTTAAAGAATTTGAATGGCAGCAAGAGATTATTAAGGTGGAGAGCGCCGACGATTACTTTTTCAGAATTCCACATACAGAACAGGGCCCTGTCATCAATAGCGTGCATCCAGACAGTTCCGGGTTAGGAATTATACCGGTTGCAATGCAGTGGGCCGGCCACGAGGTGAGTCACGAGCTCTGGTCGATATATAAAATGAATCGCGCTCAAAATTTAGAGCAGTTCACAAATGCATTGAGTCACTTTGGTTCGCCCGCAATGAATTTTGTGTATGCTGATTCAGATGATAACGTTGCGCTGATTGGTGCGGGAAATCTTCCAATTCGGAGCGGATCCTCCATTATCTTCCGCAACAGCTGGAATCCGGAACATCACTGGGGAGATTGGATTCCGTTCAGCGAACTTCCGCGAGAAGTAAATCCCGACCGAGGGTACGTGGCCAATGCAAATAACCGTGTAGCCGGCACAGATTATGAACATTATATCGGACGTTTTTTTGCTTCGCCATCACGAATTTCCAGAATTAGCTTTCTGCTCGATGAAAATGAGAGCGCCACTTCTCAAACCATGCAGCAGATACAAACAGATATCTATTCCGAGCACGCAGCAGAACTTATTGAGATACTTTTACCCCTGATACGATCTTCGCAGAACAGCAATGAATTTGATGATGCTCTCTCCTACCTGGAAAACTGGGATTACCGCTACAGCACCAACTCTACAGCAGCTACCATTTTTGATCTGTTTTTCATGAATCTTTCAGAACGGATTTTAAAACAGGAAATTCCAGATCACTTGTATGATGGATTTGTTCGGCTCGAATATATTCCGGTAAACAGTGTAGTAAGTATTTTGTCGGACGGAAGCTCTTTTTTCAATATAGCAGACGAAGAAAACGTGGTGAGGAGAAATCAGGTGGTCAGATCTGCAATGACTCAAACACTTGATCAGCTGACCGAACAGCTTGGACCTGAACCATTTGAATGGAGATGGGAATCCGTTCACACACTCACGCTGAAACCTCCACTGCTTGGGGACATTTCTGAACATCCGGATTCACCTGCTGCACTGCGATTGATTGTGAATAACCTGCTTAGCAAAGGCCCGATAGCTGTTCCGGGACACGGAATGACCATCAATAAAGGAGAATACAGCTGGAACAATCCGTTTGACGTGACTCTTGGTCCCTCAATCCGCAGAATCGTAGACTTTGCCTCGCCTTCCCGGTCAGAAAGCGTACTGCCAACCGGCCAATCCGGCCATCCGCTATCATCAAACTATGGTGATCAAACTGAGATGTGGATTGACGGACGATATCGCTACATTTACTCAGACAGTACTTTTTTGAACGATATAAACGTTCAAACGATGAAACTGAGACCTTTCAACAGAAATTGAATTCAATAAAACAGTTAACCAATTCCTAATAAAAGCTCATTCGATGACACGATATAACGCTGCTACCTTATTACCACTCCTGCTTGCTATTCTTTTTGCAACTTCATGCAAATCAACGGAACCTGTTTCTCAGGAACGAGACACTCATATAACTCCAAAACTGTTCAATCCTGCAGATGAGGAGATGCGGGTACCTGTTGTGTCCGATTTTGACTCTGATGTGGATATTGATTCTTTGATAAACAGCATGACCCTGGAGGAAAAAATTGGTCAGCTATTTGTCATTCCGGCATACGGGTCCTTTACGAATGAAAATGAAGCCAGCTATCTGCGTTTAAAGCGGTTGGTTGAGAATCATCATGTCGGCGGAATAATTTTTATGCAAGGGGATGTTTACGGCCAGGCAGCGATGACAAATGAACTGCAAAGCCTCGCAAAAATACCGCTTTGGATTACCCAGGATATGGAGTTTGGAGCTGCCATGCGCGTGAGAGGGACCACTCGCTTTACACCTGCAATGGGAATAGCAGCTACACAAGATCCGGAAAATGCGTACCTCAAGGGCAAAATCACTGCAAGGGAAGCCAAAGCGCTTGGAGTCCACCAGATCTTTGCACCGGTACTGGATGTGAACAACAATCCGGATAACCCGGTGATAAACGTCCGTTCGTATGCAGGAGAACCTGAAACTGTAGCGCTGTACGGTAACCATTTCATCAGAGGAATAGAAAGTGAAGGTGTCTTAGCAACGGCAAAACATTTTCCCGGTCACGGCGATACCGATACCGATTCACACCTATCTCTTCCTACGATCATTCATGGATTTGATCGGCTAAATTCTATTGAGCTGGTACCGTTTCGGGTAAATATTCAAAGTGGCCTTCAGAGTATAATGAGCGCCCACATTGCGTATCCTAACATTAGTGAAAATATTGGACGGCCTTCTACGCTTGATGAAACCGTTTTGAACAGGATTCTTGTAGACTCACTCGGATTTAATGGTATGGTAGTAACAGACGGTCTGAACATGAGGGGAATAACGGATCATTACTCTCCCGGTGAGGCGGTCGTCCTTTCACTTTTAGCAGGAGCCGACATGATGTTGATGAGTCCGGACGAACTCACGGCAATTTCAGACGTAAAACGCGCAGTTGAAATGGGGCGTCTTACTGAGGAAAGAATTGAACACTCCATACGAAAGCTTCTCACTTTGAAAAAAGAGCGGGGTGTTTTCGAAAATCACATGGTAAATACTGAACAGCTGAATCGCGATATTAATACTCTGAATTATCAGTCAATCGCCAATTCTGTTGCAAGACAATCGGTTACAGTATTAAGCAATCACGGTGATATTTTACCCATCACCGAGACGAAATTCCCACGTATTCTTGTCGTTACCGTTGCAGATGACCGCTCCGGTTCAACAGGCAGTAACCTGGCGACTCATTTCCGCAGCTACCACAACCGGGTTGCATTCGAAAATATAGATCGCAGAACGACCGAAGAAGAAAAAGAGAAAATTCTTGAAGCTGCAGAAAATGCAGATCTGGTCGTCATTGGATCATTCATCATGGTACGTTCGCATCAACCCATACAGCTGCCGGAGGAACTTCGGGATATTGTCACAGACATTACTGAAATTAACACACCGTCCGTACTTATGGCTTTTGGGAACCCATATATCGTGAGAGATCTCCCAAATGTAGATTCTCATGTTTTGGCCTGGTCATCTGATGCAAATCAGGTGCGTCAAACCGTACCCGGACTTTTTGGTGCAGAAAGAGTTGGCGGTAAACTAACGGCCGAGATACCCGGAATGTACAGTATAGGAGACGGACTTGAATTCGACCATACAGCTCTTCGCCACGATATGCCCGAATCTGTTGGCTTACGAACAGATTCCCTGCTGAATGTGGATATGATTATGCAGCAAGCCATAAATGACTCCGTTTTTCCGGGCGGAGTTGTTGGAGTGATGAAAAATGGTGCGCTGGTCTGGAGCCAGGGGTATGGATATCACGACTATTCCAAAACAAAGGCTGTAAGTGATTCAGACGTGTATGACCTAGCTTCCTTAACAAAAGTTATCTCTACTACAACAGCAATCATGAAGCTTGTTGACGATGGGCGTTTATCGCTTGATGACACTGTGGCTGAATTTATACCCGAATTTGACACGGACGAAAAGAGAGAGATCACCATAGAGCAGATGCTGCTGCACACATCCGGTCTGCCGGCGTTTAAGGTGTATGTAGATAAATTAAAAACAAGAGGTGAAATACTCGATGCAATTAAAAACGAACCTCTGGAAGCCGCTCCCGGAGAACGATATACCTACAGCGATCTCGGATTTATTCTGCTTGCGGAGATTGCTGAAGAGATAACCGGGCAGCGAATAGACCGGTTTATGCGAGGCAACTTCTTTCGCCCCATGGGAATGTACTCTACACACTTTACACCCAGGAGTGTAGGTGGCTGGATGACCCAGAGGATCCCTCCTACTGAAATAGACGACGTGTACAACCGCGGCACAGTTCAGGCAAATGTGCATGATGAAAGAGCCTATTTTATGGATGGTATAGCCGGGCACGCGGGCCTGTTTTCAAATGTGAAGGATATCGCGATGTTTTCTCAGATGCTCCTGAATGGTGGAACATATGGTGGTCGTGAGTACCTCTCACCCGAAATCGTCGAGCAGTTCACAAAAGAGCAGTCGCCGCTTAATCAGCGGGCTTATGGATTCGATCGCAAAAGTGAAGGCTTTAGTACTGCCGGATCGCTGACAAGTAATAATTCGTTTGGTCATACCGGCTTTACGGGCACGAGCCTTTGGGTAGATCCCGATAACGACATTGCAATTATTCTGTTGACAAACAGAACGTATCCTGACCGTAACCTGGGATCTGGCATCAGCCGGATCAGGGCGAGCATTGCCGACGCTATCATGAACAGCTTACAATCTGAATGAATATCAATCAGCTCTACAAAAATGCATACGCACCGTACTCTGACTTTAAGAAAGACTGGTGCGTGGTGAAAGGATCATCGGGCACGTTTTATCCCGGTGTGCGTGTAGAAAATATTTCATTTCCATTGACGATATCGCCTCTTCATGGTGCCATTTGCAGCTGTTTGGGGAATGGCGATCAACCGGTCTCATTTTTTGCTGACACAGCATCCAGTGAACTCGTGAAGTATTGGGTTGATCAATTTCAACTGAGTGAACTCACGGTTATGCCGGAAAAGATTGATCTGTATACTCCTTTCCATACTGAACTTGAAAAGGGCGATACAATGCTGGAAGATCTGATATCATCAGCTGTAACCATCCATTCAGATTTCCCGGTATCAGCGCTGCTCTATACTGAGTATGGCGTTGTTCCGGGTGTGAATGTTGAAGTAGATTCCTGGGCGCTTGGCCTTTGTGCCGAACGGCTCGCGATTTTCCGGGCAGTCTCTGCCGGGGCTAAATCATTCCATAAATTAAGTGTTAAAGCACCAAAAGGAGATTTTAGCAGCCCATGCGGTGCATGCCGGCAGGTACTTATGGAATGGATGCCTGATAAAGTGATTGAGCTCCATCATGGCGACCATACACAATCCACCCATCGCATCGTTGATCTTTTACCGCACGCTTTTTCATCCAGTAAACTTACATAATGAGCATACACTATATAGCTGTTTTAGACCACGCCCATCTCGACAATGGTTTGTTTCTCACTTCTTTTGCAAAAGCTATAGCATCGCACCGGCACAGAGGTTTGATACTTCACTCCGACAGTGCTTACACAGATCGAATTATACAAACCGGTGTGATGAGAGAAGAAGCTAAAATCAGGGCAGTGAAAGATCTCAACCACAGGCTCATTGCATTGCTGGCTGACCATGGTGTATCAGCAATTGGGATTAATGGCTACCAGAGAGAAATGATCCGTCAATCCAATCAAAAAATCGAAGTAGACGATAAGAAATTCAAGGATTTACCCGAACAGCCTGTACTGGTTGTATCGACTCTTATACACTCTGTTGATTCAGGTCAGCCCCTGTTTTCGCCACTATCGGATGTCGCTGCAGCATTAAAAAAAGGACTGGGCATCGGTGACATGTTTATTTTTACCCGAAATGAAGAAGATGATATCTTAAAGAAAGACCTTCCCAGCTCAATTTCGGAAACTGATGACAGTGATGAGTTTATAAAGGCCAACGTTCCCAGGGAATTCCAGAGCAATAGACCGGATTGCCGTTTGATCACAACATCTGAGTTTAGAAACTATCCAAACATTGAAGTAGCCACAAGCTTAGGGTAATCATTCATATCTTTATCAGATAATCTTCATTCATCAAACAATCCTGATCTGGAACACCCTCCTGTTTCAAATAAATGCGGTTTTTAATTTGACCCTTATCTCATGGTTACATAGTTTTGAAGCTGTTTCTTAACAGAATTTTAATGCAAACTTTAACTAACTAAGGAGTTATATGAGCAGAATTGAACAGGTAAGATCTTTAATTTCCGAGCTGGAACCAGATATGGAAAAGTTTTACGAAAAAGGAAATAAAGCTGCCGGAACCAGAGCCCGTAAAACGCTTCAGGAGATTAAAAAAGTATCTCAGGAAATCAGGCTTGAAATTCAGGATAAGAAAAACAGTGGTGAAGTTTAATTAATCAGCCAGCGTTTTTAACATCTAAAAGCTGCCTCTTCAGGCAGCTTTTTATTTTTCTGTTAAAAAGATATATTTTTTTCCGATATTGCTTGACTTAGGATGTTTCCTAACCTTATATTTGCATCCGTCCGAACATGGTGAACGTTTGATTTACTGATTTTTTGCTACACATTCCTCAGTGGCAGAGCAATCGGCTGTTACCCCGACGGCTGTCGGGGCGTAGGTTCGAATCCTGTTTTTGATATATTGACTTTTTGCTACAC
>CAZKIZ010000036.1:0-14815 GCA_964552935.1 uncultured Rhodohalobacter sp.
CCGGTTCTTTTTCTTCTGCTTCAGGCTCAGCCTTCTTGGCTTCCGGTTCTTTCTTCTCAGAATCGACCTCTTCTTTCTTAGCCTCAACTTTATCTTCAGCTTTCACTTCTGGCTCAGACTCAGCTTTTTTAGCTTCTGTCTTTTTCTTATCAGAAGCGGCTTCTTTCTTAGTCTCCGCTTTCTCCTCTGTCTTTACTTCATCAACAGACGTGTCCGCTGCATCAGGCTTGTTAGACTTACCTGCACGACGTGTTCTCTTCTTCTTGGCTGACTTCTTCTCAGGCTGGTAATCACTAAAATCAACCAGCTCAATAAGTGCCATTTCAGCACTATCGCCCAAACGAAAGCCAAGCTTCAAAACACGGGTGTACCCACCCGGCCGATCACCTACTTCAGGAGCAATTTCATCAAACAGAGTGGTTACTGCATGCTTATCCTGAAGAGCTGAGAAAGCCTGGCGCCTGTTATGGCTTGTGTCCTCTTTTGCTCTGGTAATGACAGGCTCAATATATTTCCGAAGTTCTTTTGCCTTCGCTACTGTTGTCTGAATAGACTTATGTTTAATCAGACTACAGGAGAGTGCCTTCATTGTGGCTACTCTGTGAGAGGTGTTCCTGCCAAGTTTTTTTCCTTTAACTAAATGACGCATAACGAAATATCCTCAATTATTTATCAAGGAATTTGGACACATCCATGCCAAATTCCAGGTTTTTCTCTTCAATTACTTCAACAAGCTCAGACAGAGATTTTTTACCGAAATTCCTGAACTTAAGCAGATCCTGCTCATCGCGCGATACCAGTTCTGCAATCGTGTTAATGTTTGCAGACTTAAGGCAATTATACGCCCTTACGCTCAGGTTCAGATCTTCAATACTGGTTTTCAGAAGTCCTGCAATTCGCTGCTTCTCTGCATCTACTTCTTCCTCCTCCTGAGTAAACGGCTCCTCAATTTTCTCGGTAATAAACTTCTCAATATGTTCTTTGAGAATTTTACCTGCGATGGTCAGAGCCTCTTTTGCATTGAGTGAACCGTCAGTGGTTACGTTCAAAACAAGTTTTTCATAGTCAGTCCGCTGACCAACACGCACATTCTCTACATCAAAGTCAACAGACTTTATTGGAGTGAAGATTGCATCGATCGGCATAAGAGCAATATCATCGTCGTAGTCAGATGCCATCTCTTCAGCAGGAATATATCCGCGGCCACGACCAATTCGCAGCTCCATATCGACCTGTACATCTTCAGAAAGAGTAGCAATAAGCAGTTCCGGATTTAAAACCTCAAAATCTGCGGTTGAATCTCCGATGTCTTTAGCTGTAAGCCGGCCCGATTCTGTAACACTCAGGTTAATTACACCGCCGCTCTGTTCAACTTGCTTAAAGCGAACCTGCTTTAAATTTAGTATGATTTCATAAACATCTTCTTTAACTCCCTCGATGCTGGAATATTCATGATCTACACCGTTGATCTTTACAGCGGTAATAGCGAGCCCTGGTAATGACGAGAGGAGAACTCTTCGAAATGAGTTACCAATCGTAACTCCAAAACCTCTTTCAAGCGGCTGCAGAATAAAAGTTCCATAGTTATCGGAATCCTGTTCTACCTCCACAGATTCCGGCATTTGCAAACTATAGTTGTTCATAAAATAATAGATTAGGTCTGTTATAAAATTATTTAGAGTAGAGCTCGATGATCAACTGTGTGTTGATATTCTCGGGTATCTCATCTCTGACCGGGTCGTTTAAATATTTTCCGGTTTTCGTCTTCTTATCAATTTCCAGCCACTTGTATTTTCCGGGTGAACTGTTTCCTAAAGCTTCATTAATCAGTTCAAGGTCCCGTGATTTTGGCCGTATTGTGATTACATCTCCCGGCTTTACATGGTAGGACGGAATATTCAGAATTTGACCATTCACAACAATGTGCTTGTGGCTTACGAACTGACGAGCCTGGCTGCGGGTTCTTGCAAACCCGAGACGATACACTACGTTGTCAAGACGTGCTTCGAGGAATTGCAGAAACAAATCGCCTGTAACACCCTCTTTGGAGTTGGCTTTTTCGTATAGGTTACGAAACTGCTTTTCGAGCATTCCGTAAGTATACTTTGCTTTCTGTTTTTCATCGAGCTGTACAGCATATTCAGATTTTCTTGAATACCTGCTTCTGCCGTGCTGCCCGGGGCCGTAAGGTTTACGTTCCAATGCACTGCTGGGGCCGAATATTGGCTCCCGGAATCGTCTTGCAATCTTTTGTTTAGGTCCTCTGTATCTTGCCATTGTAATCTAATATATGTTTAAACTCTTCTTCGTTTGGGAGGGCGGCATCCATTATGTGGAATCGGCGTTCTGTCTTTAATAGATGTAACTTCAAGACCGCTGGTTGCCAGTGCACGAATGGCCGCTTCACGACCGGATCCGGGACCTTTCACAAAAACTTCTACTTTTCTTAAGCCCATTTCATGAGCCGCTGTTGCTGCAGTTTCAGCGCTTACCTGTGCGGCGTAAGGCGTATTTTTTCTGGATCCTTTAAATCCCTCTTTACCGGATGATGACCACGACAGTACATTCCCGTTCGAATCTGTTACGCTAACGAGAACATTGTTAAATGTAGCTTTAATAAAAGCCATTCCGTTAGGATCACTGATCTGTTTCTTTTTCTTACGCTTTCCGCCTGCTTTTTCAGCAGATCTTCTTGGTCTTTTAGCCATGATATATACGATCTATAAAATTATTTTTTTGGAGCCGCTTTTTTACCGGCAATAGCACGTCGCTTACCTTTCCTGGTTCGCGCATTGGTTTGAGTTCTTTGGCCACGAACAGGGAGCCCTTTCCGGTGGCGAACTCCTCGATAACTTCCGGTCTCTATCAGACGACGGATGTTGGCGTTCACTTCAGTCCTGAGTGCACCCTCAACTTTGTAATCCTCTTCGAGAATTTGTCGAAGTGATGCAACTTCTTCATCAGACCAATCAACAACTTTCTTATCGTGATCAATCTCGGCTTTGTCCAGTATATTCTTCGATACTGTTGGACCTACACCGTAAATGTAGGTTAAGCCGATTACTCCTCTTTTTTGTTTCGGTAAATCTATTCCAGCAATTCGTGCCATAGCTATAATCCAGTCTTTTATTATCCCTGACGCTGCTTATGTCGTGGATTTTTCTTATTTATAACGTAAATACGTCCTTTTCTTCGTACGATTTTATCGTCAGAACTTCGCTTTTTAACTGATGATTTTGTTTTCATCTCAACAACCTTTTTTCAATTATTACTTATAACGATATGTAATTCTGCCTTTTGTAAGATCGTATGGAGACATCTCAACCTGCACACGATCGCCAGGCAAAATTTTAATGTAATACATCCTCATTTTACCGGATACGTGAGCCAATATTTCGTGGCCGTTATCCAGCTCAACTGTGAACTGAGCATTCGGTAATGCTTCTATAATTTTTCCGTCTTGCTTAATCGGCTCTTGCTTAGCCATAAGAAGTCAATAATTTATCATTTTTTGTTATCTCAGAAATATAATCAAAAGTACTGAGAATTTCAGCTTTTCCTTCGCGAACAATAATATCATGCTCAAAGTGAGCTGCATTGGACCCGTCTGCCGTTACAATGGTCCAACCATCTTTCAGTGTATTCACTTTCCAGGTTCCGGCAGTAATCATCGGTTCAATGGCGAGACCCATTCCGGTTCTCAATCTCTCCCCTTTACCGGGTCGACCGTAGTTGGGTACGGATGGATCTTCGTGCATGTTCTTGCCGATACCGTGGCCCACAAGATCACGTACCACACCAAAGTTTTCTGCTTCACAAAATTTCTGTATCGCGGAGCCAATATCACCCACGCTGTTTCCGTGAATCGCTTTCTCAATTCCAACATAAAGCGAATCGAGCGTGGTTTTTAACAGACGCATTGTTTCATCATCTGTCTCACCGGCTACAAAGGTATAGGCGTGATCGCCAAAATAACCATTCAGCTCTACGCCGCAATCAACCGATACAATATCACCTTCTTTCAGTACACGTTTTCCGGGAATACCGTGCACTACCTCTTCATTTACGGAGATACACAGCGTTGCAGGAAAAGGGTTTTTACTCCCGCCATACCCTTTAAAGGCAGGTCTTGCTTTATATTTACTTATGTACTCTTCTGCAACCCGATCCAGTTTCCCGGTTTCAACTCCGGGTTCCAGGACTTTACCTACCTCGGCGAGTGTTCTCGAGACAAGCTGTGCAGCTTCACGCATCTTGTCTATTTCGGATTCACTCTTCAGATAAATCATTAAGCCCTGCGTCGTCCTTTAATTTTACCCGATTTCATAAATCCGTCGTAATGACGCATCATCAGGTGACTTTCAATTTGCTGCAGAGTATCCAGGGCAACACCCACAATAATCAACAAGCTTGTTCCTCCGTAAAAGAGAGCAAAGCCGGGAGTAACTCCCATTCTTGCTATAATTGCAGGGAGAATGGCCACAAATGACAGGAATAATGAGCCTGGCAAAGTGATTTTTGTCAAAATGTTATCAATAAACTCTACTGTTTGCTTACCCGGGCGCACACCTGGTATAAACCCACCCTGGCGCTTCATCGTATCCGCCATCTCCTTCGGATTAACCGCAATTGCGGTGTAGAAGAATGTGAAGAATACACATATGATAAAGAATACAATCGAATATGTAACTCCGGTAAAGTCGGCCGACCACATCGTCATAAACTGAACCGTTTCATTCTCCGGGAAAAAAGTACCTATTGTACTTGGAATGAACATGATAGACTGCGCGAAAATAATCGGCATCACACCGGCTGCGTTTACCCGCAGCGGAAGGTATTGTGTAGTGCCTCCATAAACTTTCCGCCCTACAACACGCTTGGCATATTGCACGGGTATCTTCCTTGTACCCTGCGTTAACAGCACACAGGATGCAATCACAAGAATCAATCCGGCCAGTTCAACAATGATAATAATCGCATTGTTTGTAGTGGATATCTCGTTAATCAGCGCTGTTGGGAGTGCTGCAATAATACCGATCATAATGAGTATGGAAATACCGTTCCCTATACCCCTGTCAGTAATACGTTCACCAAGCCACATTACAAACGTGGTACCTGCCGTAAGCACAATAATAGACGTCAGTATAAACGCCATGTTGCTCACTACAATTGCGTTTGGTGATGTAGCAATCAGGTTAATACCAAACCCTATCGCCTGAACAGCGGTAATTCCAACCGTTCCATACCGGGTTAACCGGTTTATTTTTCGCCTTCCTTCCTCACCTTCTCGCTGAAGCTTCTGGAAGTACGGTACAGCTGCACCCATCAACTGAATGATAATTGCGGCCGTAATGTAGGGCATAATTCCAAGGGCAAATACACCGGCTCTTGAAAAAGCTCCCCCCACAAAAAGGTCAAAGAGTCCCATTAAGCTTGATGCGTCGCCAGCCTGCATTGTAAGTTCACTGGCATCAACACCCGGCATTGTAACATAACTACCGATACGATAGACCATGAGGACACCTACAACGTACAGAATACGATTCCGGAGGTCCTCTATCTTAAAGATGTTTCTGAAATTATCTATGGCACTCATTCGAAATGATTAAACTGAGGTGGTAATTGAGATTTATTGTATAACAGTTACACTGCCGCCGGCGGCTTCTACCTTTTCTTTGGCGGAGGCACTGCATGCGTGTACCTCGATGGAGATCGCTTTATCTATCTCACCGGTTCCAAGCAGTTTTATCAGTTCTTTATCATCGGCTAAACCGGCATTTACCAGGTCAGCAATTGTGATAGTTTCTCCAAGTTTACCTGCAACAAGAAAATCAGATAGCTTCTGAATATTCACAGCCTGGTACTCAGTTCTGAATGGGTTTTTAAATCCAAACTTCGGAACCCTTCTCTGAAGCGGCATCTGTCCACCTTCGAACCAGGCTTTCACCTTGCTACCACTTCTGGACGTTTGTCCGTTGTGTCCACGGCCCGATTGTTCACCGGTACCTGAACCCTGACCACGCCCAACGCGCTTGCGTTTTTTGTGAGCTGCTGGTGCTTTAAGATTGTGTAATTTCATAACAGTAGTTCTTTAAAACGTTTATTAGCCTTTAAATACCTTGCTGACGCTTACTCCACGCCGCTGTGCAACTTCAATGGGATCTGCAGCATTTCTTAACGCTTCAAATGCAGCTTTCACCATGTTGTGCGGATTAGATGACCTGAGAGATTTTGACAGAATGTTTTTAACTCCGGCAACATCAAGCAGAGCTTTAACAGCACCACCGGCAATTACACCCGTACCGTCGGATGCGGGCCGGAGCAGAACTTTTCCTGCACCTGCTTTGCCAACAATAGGATGGTGTATCGATCCGGTTTTAGTCATCGATACTTTAATCAGGTTTTTCTTAGCATTGTCGAATCCTTTCTGGATGGCATCCGCTACTTCATTCGCTTTGCCCAATCCGTGGCCAACAACACCGTCGCCGTTTCCAACTACTACAATAGCGTTGAAACTAAACCGGCGTCCACCTTTTACTACTTTCGATACCCTGTTAATATGTACCAGTTTCTCCTCAAGATTGAGGTTGCCGGCAGGGATATTATGTTTTCTACGTATTTTTGGCATAATTGAAATATAATTTTTTAAAGATCCAGTCCGCCTTCACGTGCTCCATCAGCAGCAGATTTAACGACACCATGATATTTGTATCCGCCGCGGTCAAAAACAACTTTTTTGATGCCCATGTCAACAGCGGTTTTTGCGAGTGTCTCACCGATCAGCTTTGCAGCCTCGGTTTTTGATTTGTCAGTCAGCTCGCTTTTCAAATCAGAAGACATCGATGATACAGAAGTAATCGTTACATTTTCACGATCATTAATCAGCTGCAGATAGATATGCTTACTGCTTTTGAAAACAGCCAGGCGTGGTCGATCAGCAGTACCTGAAATTGTAGAACGGATTCTTCTGCGAATCTTGTTTCTGCGTTCTGTTTTAACTCTATTTTTCTTCATTTAACTAATCCTTTTTATTTGCTGGCTGACTTACCGGCTTTTCTTCTTACGTATTCATCGGTATATCGAATTCCCTTCCCTTTGTACGGCTCAGGTTTTCTCATAGATCTGATCTTTGCAGCAACCTGCCCAACCATCTCTTTATTTACTCCTGAAATAATTAACATCGGGTTTTTCTTGGTTTTTGTATCAACCTCAATGTCAACGCCCTCGGGCGGCACAAAATAGATTGGATGGGAAAAACCGAGGTTCAATTCAAGAACTCCGTTCGCGTATGTGGCACGGTACCCAACACCAATAATCTCAAGTGTTTTTTTGTAACCGCTTGTCACTCCTTCAACCATATTGTTGATAAGTGATCGGTAGAGACCGTGCAAAGATTTATGCTCTTTGGAGTCGCTGGGGCGCTTTACAATAATTTCAGTGTCAGTTTTTTCAACCGTGATGTCGGGATGGATACGAATTGTACCCGTACCCTTTTCGCCTTTCACGGTAATTGTGTTGTCAGCACCAATCGTAAATTCAATATTGCTGGCCAACGCAACCGGTTGTTTACCTATTCTTGACATAACGTTCGTATCCTAAATTTTTTAGTAGACGGAGCAGAGAATTTCTCCGCCAATTTTCATTTTACGTGCTTCTTTATCTGTCATCACTCCGTCGGATGTAGACAGAATTACAATTCCGAGTCCGTTGTAGGATTGCGGAATATCATCGGCACCAACATATTTTCGCAGACCCGGTTTTGAAACGCGGATCAGTTTTTTGATAACAGGTTGTCCGTATGCATCATACTTAAGAAACAGCCGCAATACTCCCTGCTTGTTGTCTGTGATGTCGATGTACTTATTTACGTATCCTTTATCTACAAGGATTTTTGTCATTGCACGCTTCAGTTTAGAAGCAGGTACGTCTACACGACGGTGGCCCGCTTGCTGGGCGTTTCTTAATCGGGTTAAATAATCAGATACTGGGTCAGATTGCATAATATATATTCTCCTGTGTTACCAACTTGCTTTTCGGATGCCTGGTATTTTTCCATTCAATGCCAGTTCACGGAATTTAATACGGGATACTCCATATTCTCTGAGGTATCCGCGTGATCGGCCCGTGAGGCTGCATCGGTTTCGGACGCGTGTTGGACTTGCGTCTCTTGGAAGTTTTTGCAACGCTTCATAATCGCCGGCTTCTTTAAGCTCGCGGCGTTTTTCAGCGTACTTTTCCACAGTACGTTTGCGTTTTTCGTTTCGTGCTATCCAGGATTTTTTAGCCATTGCTTTTTTCTTTTTTATTCAAATTCATTTCTTAAAGGGCATCCCGAAATACTTCAAAAGAGCAAATGCTTCTTCATCGGATTCAGCAGAAGTTACAAAAGAGATATCCATGCCGTGTACGGTTGATGCTTTATCTACATCAATCTCGGGAAACACGGTGTGCTCTTTAATTCCCATTGTATAGTTACCGCGTCCGTCGAAGCTCTTATTTGGAACTCCCTGGAAGTCGCGCGTTCTGGGGAGCGCAAGGTTAATCAAACGATCGAGGAATTCAAACATTATTTTTCCCCTGAGCGTAACCTTTGCGCCAATTTCCTGTCCTTCCCGAAGTTTAAAGTTCGAGACTGACTTTTTAGCTTTCGTTTTTACAGCCTTTTGACCGGTAATGAGACCGATATTTTCGGTGATCACTTCAAGGGTCTTGGCATCATTAATTGCATCACCGAATCCTACGTTGATAACAATCTTTTTCAACTTAGGAACGCCCATAATGTTCTCATATTTAAACTCTTCAATGAGTTTATCTACGATCTCTTCTTTGTACTGTGTGTAAAGTCTTGCTTCTGCCATTCTTCTATTTCACAATTACTTGTCAATAATTTCGCCACTGTTCTTAGCAAAACGGACCCATCGTCCGCCGCCCTCTTCTTCAACACGCTTACGCCCAATTCGTGTAGGCTCGTCGGTTGTCGGATCTATAACCATGAGGTTAGAGATGTGTACCGGTGCCTCACGCTTAAGACGCCCGCCCTGTGGATTTTCCTGGGTAGGTTTGTCGTGATGCGTTCTCATATTTACACCTTCAACCAAGACTCTGTCGCGCTCAGGGTAAACTAACATTACCCGTCCGCGTGTGCCCTTGTCGTTGCCGGCAAGAACAAGCACTTCATCGCCTTGCTTTACGTGTAGTTTCTTTTTCTTGTTATACTTACGTGGCATCTTACTATCCTTTAAAGTACTTCAGGGGCCAGTGAAACAATCCGCATGAAATTTCTTTCACGAAGCTCCCGCGCTACGGGGCCAAAAATACGGGTTCCAACAGGTTCCTTTTCCTTGTTAATAATTACCGCCGCGTTTTCATCAAAACGAATATAGCTACCATCCTTGCGACGAATTTCTTTTTTAGTGCGTACGATAACAGCCTGCACTACTTCCCCTTTTTTAACGTTGCCGCCGGGAATTGCAGTTCGGACTGAGCAGGAGATGAGATCTCCGATTCTGGCATAACGTCTGCGAGAATCGCCCAGTACCTTAATGCACATCACTTTTCTTGCACCGCTGTTATCAGCTACGTTCAGTGTTGATTGTGTTTGAATCATTCCTTTACCCTACAAATTGATCGTTATTTTGCACGTTCCACGATCTCGACCAAACGCCAAGATTTTCTTTTTGACAGCGGACGAGTTGACATAATCAATACAGTATCACCTGAATTGGCGTCATTGGTCTCGTCATGCGCCAGATACTTCGTTGTTTTGGTGATAAACTTCCCGTAAATAGGGTGTTTTATCTGCCTGTCAACGGCAACTGTAATTGTTTTATCCATCCGGTCACTTACTACGCGTCCGGTTCTTGTTCTTCTTTGAGCTCTTTCTGCTTGTGCCATAATCTTTATTCAGCACTCGTTTTTTCGTTAATAATCGTTGTCAATCGGGCGATTTCGCGGCGTGTATTTTTGATACGTGCCGGGTTTTCAATTTGACCCGCAATGGCTTTGTTGAATTTAAAATCAACTAAAGCCTTCTTCTCATCCTTTAATCGTGCTTCCAGTTCCGAAAGCGATAAATCGCGTAATTCGTGTGATTTCATGGTTTCTTTCTGCTTAGTTATTCACCGTCGTAATCACGGCGTTTCACAAATTTAGTTTTAATCGGAAGTTTGTGAGACGCTCGGCGTAACGCTTCCTGGGCTTTCTCCTCGCTAACTCCGGCAATTTCAAACAGAATACGCCCGGGCTTAACCACTGCAATAAAATGATCCAGAGCACCTTTACCCTTACCCATTCGGGTTTCAGCAGGTTTGCTGGTGATGGGTCTGTCAGGAAAAATCCGGATGAAGGTCTTACCGTCACGCTGCAGTGTTCTTGCAATCGTTACACGGCATGCTTCTATTTGCCTGGAGGTGATAAACTTAGGCTCAAGCGCCTTCAGTCCAAAACTTCCAAAAGCAAGAGTATATCCACGTCCGGCATTGCCTTTAAGTTTATCTCTGTGAACGCGACGTCTTGGAATTCTTTTTGGTTCTAACATGATTTCTTAAACTATCGGTTAATTACGTGTTCGGCGCTTGGAACGTCCGGAACTCTTACGTTTCCCTCGTCGTCCGCCGCCGCCTTTACGTTGCGGTTCATTTTCCTGTTGAGAATCAGATCCCGGTGTCAAATCAACATCGCCAATAATTTCACCTTTAAAGATCCATACTGAAACACCGATCGATCCATAAATGGTGTTTGATGTGATGTTGGCATAATCAATATCAGCCCGGAGTGTATGAAGCGGAACGCGTCCTTCTTTATACTGTTCTGTACGAGCCATTTCAGCTCCGCCCAGTCTTCCGGCACATTTAATCTTAATTCCTTTCGCACCCATTCTCATTGCTGAGGAGATGGCTGTCTTCATGGCTCTTCGAAATGATACACGGGCCTGAAGTTGCTGAGAAATATTCTGCCCAACAAGACTGGCATCCAGCTCAGGTCGTTTAATTTCACTTACATTAATTTGAACTTCTTTATTCGTGATCTTTTTAAGTTCACCTCTAAGCAGTTCAATTTGCTCTCCGCCCTTGCCAATAATTACACCAGGACGTGAAGTATTTAATGTGAGCAAAATACGCTTTGGCGTACGCTCAATAATTGCATTTGAAAGACCGCCGTTTCGCAAACGAATGGCAAGATACTCGCGCAGTTTTGTGTCTTCCAGCAACATCGCCGGCTGATTATCTTCAGAATACCAGTTGGAATCCCAACCTTTTATTATTCCGAGTCTGAGTCCTGTTGGATTACTTTTTTGTCCCAAAATATTATCTGATTAATCTTCTATTACAGTTTCTTCCTTCTTCGCAACAACTACAGTAATGTGGCTGCTTCGTTTGTTTATGCGGTGTGCACGTCCCATTGGTGCAGGCTGAATTCGTTTCAAAGTCACACCTTCATCAACATATATCTCTTTGATAAAAAGCAGATCGTTATCCAGACGCTCCTCTTCAAACTTGTCCCGAATATTAGCAGCGGCTGATTTAATCACCTTGATCACATCGGCTGCAGTACCTTTTTTCGTGAACTCAAGTGTTTTAATCGCTCTGTCTACTTGCTCACCGCGAACCAGGTCCACAACAAGGCGTAACTTTCTTGGTGCCTTGCGCAGGTGTCGCTGTACTGCTTTAGCTTCGAATGTAAGTGTTTCCATTTCTCAAAAAATTTATCTATTTCATTTTTTTCAACGGGTGGCCGCGGAATGTGCGTGTCGCCGCAAATTCACCCAGTTTGTGACCAACCATGTTGTCAGTCACATAAACAGGTATAAACTGTTTTCCGTTATGAACTGCGATGGTTAACCCGATAAAATCGGGAGTAATCATCGACCCTCGTGACCAGGTTTTTATCACTTTCTTTTTGCCACTTTCATTCATAGCGTCAACTTTACGCATCAGCTTATAATGTACAAATGGCCCTTTTTTTAACGAACGAGGCATACTTATTTACCTTTTTTGGTTTTTCTTCGCTTAACAATAAACTTGGAAGACAATTTGTTTCTGTTTCTTGTCTTTTTCCCTTTCGCTGACTGTCCCCATGGCGAACGCGGATGCCCACCTGAAGCTTTTCCTTCACCACCACCCATTGGGTGATCTACCGGGTTCATTGCAACACCCCTTGTTTGAGGACGTCTGCCCAGCCATCTGCTGCGGCCGGCTTTCCCTTTCGTAGTATTAAAATGGTCAGGATTACTGGTTGCACCAACCGTGGCGATACATGTACCGAGAATTCTCCGTACTTCGCCCGAGGGTAGTTTAACCGTAACAAACTTCTCAGTTTTAGCTACCATCTGGGCAACCGTTCCGGCACTCCGGCACAGCTGTCCGCCCTTTCCGGGCTGCAGCTCAACATTGTGAATGTATGTTCCCGGAGGCATCTTACTCATCGGCATTGCGTTTCCTACATCAGGAGCAGCAGTTTCCGAAGTAATAATTGTGTCGCCTACCTGGAGTTTGTTGGGAGCCAGGATATATCGTTTTTCACCATCGGCGTATGCCAGCAGGGCAATACGAGCTGTTCTGTTGGGATCATACTCTATGGTTTGAACTTTTGCAGGGATATCAAACTTGTTTCGCTTAAAATCTATTACGCGAAGTTTCCGTTTGTGTCCGCCACCGCGATGACGCGATGTTTTACGTCCCCTGTTATTTCGTCCACCTGATTTTCCGATACCAACCGTCAAAGACTTCAGCGGCTTGCTGATGGTTACATCATCAAACACTGGAGCTATCCTGTGGCGCTGTCCCGGTGTAATTGGTTTTATCTGTTTGGTAGCCATTGAACTTTCTTATTTAAATTTCGCTAAAGAAATCGATTTCGCCTTCTTTCAGGGTAATGATCGCTTTTTTCCACACAGCACTTCTGCCTTCAACAAACCCGCTTCGGGTGTGACGTCCTTTCGGTTTCGATGGAACAATCATTGTATTTACCCGAGACACTTTCACTTCAGGATACTTCTCCTCAATCGCTTTTTTGATCTGAGGTTTGGTGGCAGATTTAAGCACTTTAAAAGCGTACTTCTGATCTTCTTCCTGGATCCTGGTTAATTTCTCTGTAATCAGTGGTTGAATTAATATACTCATGCTGCATCCTCTTCTACAGTGTTGATAGCAAAGCTTGCTTCAAGAACATCAACCGCACTTTTTTGAATCAGAATGATATCTGCATTCATAATCTCGTACGTAGATGGCTTTGCTGCTTCAAGCACATGTACTTTTTTAAGATTATTGGCTGACTTATAGATAACAGAATCTGTCTCTTTGGTCAGAATCAATACTTTCTTGTCTCCAATACCAAGGCCGTTAAGAATTGTTACAATCTCTTTGGTCTTCGGCTCATCAAAAGAAAAGTCTTCAACTACCTTAATTGCATCTTCAGACGCTTTTAATGAAAGCGCAGACATTCTTGCAAGTCGCTTAGCCTTTTTGGTCAATCGAACGGTATAGGTTCTCGGCTTGGGTCCAAAAATTGTACCACCACCCTTCAACAGCGGTGATCGTATAGATCCACGCCGGGCCATACCGGTTCCTTTCTGCTTATAGGCTTTTCGCCCGCCGCCACGAACTTCGCCGCGCTCTTTTGTATTCGCTGTACCCTGGCGTTTATTAGCCAGAAAACGACGAACATCTTCATAGAGCACAGTTTCATTTGGCTCGATAGCGAAAACCTGATCATTCAGATCAGCTTTTTCACCGCTGCTCTTGCCGTCTGTTTTATGAATTGTCAGTTTCATCAGGTTTAACTCTGTGATTTATTATGAATTTCTACGTAAGCGCCGTTTGGTCCCGGTACACCGCCTGTTACAAGCAGCATATTTGAATCGGAGTAGATCTGCGCTACTGAAAGATTCTGGATTTTAGTGCGCTGGTTGCCGGACCGTCCCGCCATTTTGATGCCTTTAAAGACACGTGCAGGATCAGAAGCCTGACCAATAGCACCCGGTGCTCTTTCTCTGTTATGCTGGCCGTGCGTTTGACCGCCTACACCACTAAAATTGTGACGCTTCACAACACCGGTGAAACCTGTTCCTTTAGATGTTCCAACAATATCTACTCTGTCACCCACAGTGAATACATCATCAATGGTGAGTTCATCGCCAAGTTCAAAACCTTCTGGTATAAAATCTCTGAATTCCAGAGTTACCTTTCTTGGCTCAACCCCTGCCTTTTCGAAATGGCCAGCTAAAGCTCGTTTAACTTTAGAAGCTTTTTTCTTAAAGGACGAAAGCTGCACGGCATTGTAACCGTCAGTTTCTTCTGTCTTAATTTGTGTGATGGCACAAGGCTCAACTTCAATGACCGTTACCGCAACACTGCGTCCCAGTTCATCAAAGATGCTTGTCATCCCTACTTTTTTTCCGATTAAACCGCTCATGGTATTTTTGGAATTTACTTACACTTTTATTTCAACATCCACGCCGGATGGAAGCTCAAGCTTCATTAATGCATCAACTGTTTGAGACCCTGTAGAGAGAATGTCGATCAAACGTTTGTGTGACCGGTATTCAAACTGTTCTCGTGATTTTTTATCAACAAAAACAGATCGGTTAACAGTGATGATGTTCTTATTAGTAGGCAGCGGAATCGGACCTGATACCACTGCGCCTGTTGATTTTACTGTCTGAATTATCTTTTCTGCTGATTTGTCGATCAGTTTGTGATCGTACGATTTCAGCTTAATTCTAATCTTTTGTTGTGTAGCCACGGGATGTAAACCTTTTATTCTTTAATTTTGGTTACCACGCCTGCACCTACTGTACGTCCGCCCTCGCGAATCG